>CAHJWV010000614.1 GCA_903643055.1 Burkholderiales bacterium
AGCCCTGCCTTTAACTCTCAATTCTTGAGAATAACAAGTCTTCAAGCCGCCAAATTGAATCAAAAAGTTAACAAAAATAACATTTAACACGGACCTTAGGACTTATCCAACACTCTGCGCCCCCCTCTCCCCTCGTCGCAATCCCCTTCAAATCAAGGATTGCAAGCCATAAACGCAGTCGATGAATTTAAACAATTAAGCGTAACAGACCTGTTCTTGCCGTTACGTAGCCTTCTGTCGGATGCGGTTAACCTGCAGTCTGCAATCAAGCCGTTGGTGTGAAACGCCCAGATACTCAGTCTGGCAACACCGAGCAACAGTGCCGCGCGGATACGAATCCTGTATCACTCGCCGACCTCGTCGGTTCTCGTGCACTTGCACTGCGAAGGGACTTGCAGATCAGTCAGATCTGCAAGACATGTTGTCCATGACCTCAGGGTCGGAGCGTTTCACATGAATTCTCAATTCAAATTTGCATTGCTGGTCGCGGCACAAAGCGCCGTATGTTTGGGTCTCGTCGCATGCGGTGGCGCAAGCGACAACGAAGATCTTGCTTCCAATTCAACTCCTCAGATCGAAGCCGAGTCGCAACAATTGCCCCCCGGCACAGCCGCGTCCAATCGCGAACATTCACTCGCCACATCGACCAATACTTGGATCAAAGTAGCTTCCGAATATCAAATGTTCAACGTCCCCACCTCACAGACCGTCCGCTTTGGCAGCGGTTCGCATTGGGTGGAAAGAACACTGGTCGGAAAGGCGTACTGCGGCATTTCATCCTTTGGGATGGACCCCGTTGCAGGCACACAAAAGCAATGCCAAATTAAGAGCGTCGCAACTGCCCCGGCTACGCCGGTCACTGGGTCTGCTACGTTAGCTTGGATTGCTCCTCAAATTAATGCGGACGGGAGCGCTCTGAATGATTTGGCTGGCTTTCGCATTTACTATGGCACGTCTAGCCACAACTACACCAAGGTCATCACAATCACTGACCGGCACATTGTTTCGTACGTCATCAACAATCTTCCAGCTGCCACCTATTACTTGACCGTCAAAGCTTACGATACAAGCAACAACGAGAGTTCTAGTTCTGCCGAATTGACGAAGACGATCAAGTGATTCAACTATCGAGTCACTGACACTTGACGATGACCAAGGTGAAAACCGGCGTTCGATCGTCTACATCATCAACTAGGTATCAGCTTGATCGAATCGCTGTACCGAGATAGCAAATTAGGAGTTTTTGTGATGAAGAATCGTATTTTTGAATTGGGCCTCCTAGCATTGGCCTTGACTGCTTGTGGCCTTGCTCAAGCAACTACCTATTACGTGTCGGACTGTCAAGCCGGGGCGTCAGCAGGATGTGTCGCAGGAAGCGACAGCAACAGCGGAACAAGCTCATCGAAGCCTTGGAAAACAGCGGGCAAAATTCGGGAACAGTTCTCTGGGATGGCCGCTGGCGATCAAATTCTTTTTGCCCGCGGTGGTTCTTGGATTAACGCATCCATGGATCCCCTACAAAGCCTAAAGGCAACTGCGACAAACCCAATCGTATTTGACAGTTATGACCCTACGTGGGGAGGAACTGAACGGCCAATCCTGACCGAGTCGCGCAAGGACACCAAGTTATTCGCATTCGACAACAACGGCGCCGCGGTTGCTGACGGTGGATATGTTCTCAGGAACCTCGACTTACGTGGCAACGGCAAAGGACTGTGGGGCGTTTTTACCAGCGGCGCGGTCAGCGACTTGACGATGTCCAATTTGAATATTCAGGGTTTCGTTATTGGTGTTCATTGTGGCCTTAGCATTGAAAGAGTACAGTTACTTAACTCGACCATTACCAACAACGGCTCTCAAGGAATTTTATGGGGTTGCAATAACTCATTAGTTGAAGGCAATACCTTTGACCATAATGGGTATATTTCTACGGATGGTCGAGATCACTCCATTTACTTGAATAATGAACTTCCTAGTGCAAAGAATGTGACGGTTCGGGGCAACAAGCTGTTGAACAATTCTGTCCCTATAAGTGGTGGAATTTGCGGAGGTGTACCACTCGTCGCCCATGGAATGTGGAATGGCGTAACAATCGAAAATAATACAATCTACCAGGCTCCGGGCACAGCCAATCCAGGCTGCTGGGGCATCGCCATCGATGCGGCATATCCCAACGCTGAA
This sequence comes from Burkholderiales bacterium, assembly GCA_903643055.1. The sequence goes on from CAHJWV010000614.1 coordinate 2,182, forward strand.
ATATTTTCCAATGTCGTGATACGTGGAAACACCATCGCGAACGTTGGGGGAATCGGCATTGGCTGCGCGTCGTGTGTCGCACCAGTGATTGAAAACAACGTGATTGTCATGGAGGCCGGACCTGAAATGGTCGGCATTCAAATACCGGATCGTTCTCGTGGTGCTGGGGATACTGCAGATGTAGGCGCCATCATCCGAAATAATTCAATCTATTTCAAATCAGCCCCGTCGTATGCACAAGGTATTTCATTTGCAACCCAAAACGGCTCCACCGCTGGCTCGAAATTGCAAGTAACCTCCAATCTCATTTATTTCGCAGCCACTTCAAACGGCAATCACCAATGCTTTGATACCACTGGAGTAGGGTTGTCAAATTTTCAATCCTTTGATTACAACCTATGCTACGACGCGTCAGGCAATGGCCGCTATAGCTCGCTCTATCCCACCCTGGCCAACGCCAAGTCAGCAGGTTTTGACGTTCATGGCCTCTCGGCAAATCCAATGTTGGTCGCCGCACCGTCCAGCAGCAATGGCTGGTCAATGGCACTGAGCCCAAACTCTCCGGCTGTGAATGCAGGCAGCTTGTCAGGAAGTGCATCCAAGGATCGGATGTCGATCTTGCGTTCCAGTCCAGATATCGGAGCCTTTGAGTTTGTTCCTGCGGGGACTACAGACAACATGCCGCCTGCAGCACCTAGCAGCGTCATGGTCCAATAACAAGAATTACCCATTCCTCAGGCCCGATTGCTTCTAAGCAATCGGGCTTTTTTCGTTGTGCAGCTAGATGGCGCTAATCGGCAGGCTTCGCATCAATAAATTTCAAGTCGTCACGCCGCTCATCTGAGTGGGCGGGATGTCATTTTTAGAAAGCGCGGGCCACAATCTCGCTATACGCCATAACCGGCCGCCTGTAGTGACACTTCTGCAAGTTTTCAGACTCTGTCGGATGTGTCATACACATGGAAGCGGAAGGCCGGCATATCGAAAAAGACATAAATCCGACGTATCGGCATTCAGCACAGGCAAGTTCAACGCGATCAATCCATGTCAGGTACGGACATATCCATTCACGGCGAAGCCTCACAAGATCCAAGCTCCACCCGCCTGAGCTTGAGCTTGCCATCATCAACGAAACGAAACTTGACTGAGTCCAATTCCTCGAAACCTCCTGGCTCCGAGTCAAAGGTGCTGGCAGCTGCCGAATCGATTTACTTTGGCGACGCAGAAGAGCCCTGCCATGGATGGTGGCATGCAAGCCAGGAACCTAGCCTTGTCGCCGTCGTAATCTGTTCGCCATTTGGGCTTGAAGACCTATCTGTTTACAGAAGCCTTAAATATTTGGCCACATCGCTCGCTGCGGCGGGCTTGCCTGCCATTCGTTTTGATTACGCAGGCTGCGGGGACTCGGTGGGCCACGACGTGGATGGTGATCAGGTCCCGGCATGGATTGAATCCGTCCACGCCGCTGCCGATGTGGCTCGAAGTCTTTCCGGTGCGGCACATGTAGCACTGGTTGGTGTTCGACTGGGGGCTTTGCTGGCCGCAGAAACTTGCCGCATACGCCAAGATGTTTGCAGCCTCGTTGCCATCGCACCACCATCCAGCGGACGAGCCTTTGTGCGAGAGAGCCGAATGTTCGGCGCCTCGGCCGGCGTAGGTAACACTCGCAATGATGGAGGCACACAAGCAGGAGGCTTCGTCCTGAGCGGCCCGACCTGCGAATCACTTTCGCGTCTCAGCCTTCCTAAGGAAGGAGTACCGGTTGTTCCGTCCGCCCTGATCATCGATCGAGACGACATGCCTGCAACTGCGTGGAGTCAACAACTGACTCACCTCTGCGCACGCATTGAACAGGAGGCCCACCCAGGATTTTCCGCAATGATCGCGTCGCCCCACCACTCGATCACTCCCGTGAAAATGATGATGCGTGCAGTTACGTGGTTAGAGCAGAACGTCAATGAGACCTCGCCCTTCACGACGATCGGGGAAGCTCCACCGGCTCACTTCGTTGGTCAACGCGTGTCCATCCAATCGGCCGATCGGCCTCAAGTAGACGAGCAAACAATTCAACTCGCACCTAAGCCCCATCTCATCGCTCAACTCACCGAATTGGGCCTGTCCTCTTCAGGCTTCGTCCCAAAAAATCGCAAAGCGCTTTTGATACTCAATACAGGAAGTGAACGGCGAATCGGCCCTAATCGTTTATGGGTGTCTTTTGCGCGTGAAAGGGCCGCCAAAGGCGATGTGGTTCTGCGCCTAGATCAAGCCGGCGTCGGCGACAGTGAAGCTCACCCTGGCGCTTCCGAAAATGACGTCTATAGCCCAACGGTGCTGAACGACATCAGTTCGGCGATCTCTTGGCTGAAAGAACAGCGGCATGTTACGAACGTCACCCTGATCGGTGTCTGTTCTGGGGCGTATCACGGCTTCCAGGCCGCTATGGCGAAATTGCCGGTGGATCATGTGGTGTCGATCAATCCTTTGTTGTTCTACTGGCACTCAGGCATTTCGCTGAAAGACACCTCAACGCATCCTGGTGGTCAGTTGGAACATATGGCCAACGCAGGCCGCAGCCTTCGTGATCCCAAAAAGTGGCTGCAGTTGATACAGGGTAAAACTGACATGAAAGGCCTGATGCGAGTGTTGGCCGCACGTGGCAAGCGGCGGATCAAGCTGCAGTTCCGCACGCTGGCACGAACCATGGGCCGACCCGTTGCCCAGGACCTCGCGGCAGATTTGCAGGCAGTGACACAGTCAGGCGTGTCACTTCACTTTGTGTTCGCCCGCGGCGACCCCGGGCAAATCATTCTTCGCGAAGAGGCTGGGGCAGTAGGAGAACGTTTGCAGCGCGACAAAAAAATCAGCGTCACTGTGATCGATAACGCTGATCACACGTTCACCGCAGCCAGTGCGCGGCTTCGACTGACGCAAGCCCTGCATCACTTGCTGGATGAGTTCAGCCATAAAGAAATGCATCGACACTGAGCCAAAATTGCCATTGGTCATGCGACGGGTCCCCCGTCGAATCTCTGCTCCCACGCGCCAATGCGGCATGAAAGGACTCAATTCTGATGAACCACGTCAATAGCGAAGCCGCAGCGGCCCGCGACGTCCCCGCTGCAACGTCACCTATTCTGCCAATCCGGATGGACGATGGTTTCAAACTCGACACCATGCACGCTCGCGAAATAGGCGAAGACCTGTCGGAAAGCTATTGTTTCGCCGAACCCTTTCCTCACATTGTGTTAGATAACTTTCTGCCGGAAATTGTGGCGCGTTTAGCGCTGAACAACTTCCCCGATCAAAAGCTTCAGTCTGATCGTGTATTTGAAATGGGCTATGCCGGGCTGCACAAAAGGCAAATTCTTCCTGAGGACTGCAATTCCTCGTCTCGCGCCCTTTTTCATTTTTTCAACTCCCAACCTGTATTGGAATTCCTTGAAGGACTATCGTCCATACAAGGCTTGATACCTGATCCACATTTCGACGGCGGAGGTTATCATGAAACGGCCAGCGGTGGAAAACTTGGAATTCACGCCGACTTTCGCATCAATGAACGACTTCATCTGAATCGCCGGATGAATCTGATCGTTTATCTGAATGAAAAATGGGAAAAGCATTACGGCGGCTATTTGGAACTATGGGACCGGAAAATGATAGCGAAGCAACATGCCATCGCGCCAATTTTCAATCGATGTGTTATTTTTAATACTGATGCGGATTCGTATCATGGTCATCCCGATCCAATGACATTACCCCCTGGACTATTGAGGCGGTCTTTGGCCCTTTACTACTACACGGCCTCAAAAGAGATTTATAAAGAGCTACCCAACAGCGATACCATTTATCAAGCGCGCCCGGGCGATGACGCAAAAACACAGCGAGAAGCGCGCAATTTACGACTCGATCAACATCTGAGGCAATGGGTACCGCCCGCGCTGCTTCGCTATGCTTTCGCCATCAAGCGGCGCATTATTCGCTAAACAATACGGCATCCATCACCGACGCATGATTGCCAACTTGAAAGCCTTGGTAGTGGTACTGACCATTGCCATAGCGGTATTTGCGCTGGGCAAGCCAATCTGGCATCGCTTTATGACGGCCCAGGATTTCTGTCGTCGGAGAAATACTTGGCTTCTATTGACTGTTACGGCATTCGTCAGTCCGAGCTTTTGGCTTTTCGTGCTGGTCGCTGGCATTGCCTATATATGGGCCGCAAGCAAAGATACACATATCCTCGCATTTTATCTGCTGATGCTTCATGTCATTCCACCGACTGGGCTGGAAATACCAGGGATCGGGTCGATCCGCGTTTTCGATTTAGGAAACTACCGCCTGCTGGCCATGGCCCTGCTGGCTCCTTTTGCGTGGAAACTATTTCGCGCCCCCGATGATAGTTTTAGCAAATTCACTTGGACAGACATCCTTGTGCTGGCATATGCCGGCCTGCAGCTGGTGCTCAACATACCTTACGAAGCACCCACCAATACCCTGAGGCGCGCGCTGCTGCTGGGTATGGATTTTCTACTGCCTTACTACGCCTTCAGCCGAGGCTTGCGCACGCAGGCCGCAATCATTGACGTGCTGGCCTGCTATTGCTTGGCCTGCGCAATATCAGCCCCTATCGCAGCGTTCGAGGCAGCCAAAACCTGGCCACTCTACGGTGGCATCGGCGAACTCTGGAATCTGAACGATGAAGCCGCCTATGTATTCCGCGGCAATTCATTGCGTGCTCTTGCGTCGGCCGGACACCCACTTGCATTGGGTTATGTTATGTCCATGGGATTCGGCTTCTGGCTCTACCTGCGAACGCGAACGGCCAGCTGTTACGTGACATTGACAGGCGCGGGAGTGATGTGGCTCGGCCTGCTGGCTGCTTACTCCCGGGCGCCCTGGATCGTCGCCATTGCAGCGTTATTTGCCTATCTCTTCCTGCAACCGCGCGGCATGGCAAAGCTGCTCAAAGCCTCGCTGGTATTCGCTGCGCTGGCGGGAGTCGTGCTGGTATCGCCCGTGGGTAGCAAGATCATTGACAACCTGCCTTTCGTCGGGACGGTCGATCTGAACAACGTGGTCTACCGTCAGCGCCTCGCGGATTTGTCGTGGAAATTGGTGGCTCAGAATCCACTGTTCGGCGACCCCTTCGTGATGAGTCAAATGGAAGAAATGCGGCAAGGCGAAGGCATCATCGATTTGGTCAATGCCTATGCCACCGTGGCGCTTTTTTCTGGCCTCGTCGGGTTGACATTGTTCTGTGGCATCTTCATTACCGCTGGGTGGAACTATTTTTCGACACTGCGAAAGACCGAACAGCAACATCCTGATTTCTCATTGCTCGGCAGCAATTTGCTGGCGTGCTTGCTGGGCACCTTGATCATGATGGCAACCGGCAGTTTTGCGACAAGCCTGGCATTGATCGCGTGGATGCTCGCTGCACTCGGGACTGCCTATGCTGCGCAAGGTCGCGCGAGGCTTAACGCAGGATTACCCCGAACACCGAATTCATCGCTCGCACATCTGGCCTAGCAACCGCGACTGGTCGACTGCAAGGCAGCTGACCACATCCTCGTCCACCTACTACACCAAGGCCGTGTTCAAAAGAATCAATCTGCGCAGCGACCTGTTCGCCACCGTCACTTGCTTCGCGGCGCTGGCGCTGATTAAGCTGGTTAGCAGCATGATCCTGACGCGGATCCTTGCGCCCGAAGCCTATGGCGTCATCGGTACGCTGACCTCGATCGTCGCATTCGTGGAAATGTTTTCCGATCTCGGCATCGTCGGCTTGATGATCCGGCACGAGCGTGGCGATGAGCAGAGTTTCATCAACACGATGTGGACGATCCGCCTCTTGCGAGGAGTTCTGAATACCTCATTGCTGTTTTTTGCCGCACCCTGGATTGCCAAGATCTATGACACCCCTTTGCTTACTGATGCACTGCGGATCTTCTCATTTTGGTTTTTGATCCATGCCCTTGAATCGATGTCATTCATCCTGGCCTCGCGGCACAAGAAAATCTACATCGTCAACTACGTCGAGCTCGCTTCCAACCTGATCACGGTTCCATTTGTAATTCTGTACTCTTTGCATTCGAAGGACTATCACGGAATCTTGTACGGAATGCTGATCAATCGGCTGTTGGTCACGCTGGCAAGTCACGCGTTCTTCCGCCCGCAGCGCCCTCACTTCCAGGTCGATACCGCTGCACGCAAGGATCTGTTCCATTTTTCCAAGCATGTGGCGCCCTCGAGCATCCTCGCTTTCTTTCTCAATCAATTCGACCGCATCATTTTCCTGAAACTGTTCGATCTCCACCTGTTCGGCTTGTACGGATTGGCGTCCAACGTCTCGGGACCGTTGATCGGACTCGTAGAGAAGATCAGCCGTTCGGTGATATACCCACGATGCGCACATGACATCCGCACCGATCGCTCGACGGCGCATATTCGGTTCTACCGCAACAACATCAAGATCTTCGTCATCATTCTTGGGCTTCCCGCCATTGGCGCTGGTGCGGCCGATCTGATCGTGCAGGTGCTTTTCGATTCACGTTACGTCTACGCCGGCGTGATCCTCCAGGCGTTTTTAGTACGCGGCGCGCTGATCTCGCTCGCCGCCCCCGCAGAAGACTTGCTCGTTGCCGCAGGACACACTCATGTTGTGCTCGTTGGCAATGTGCTGCGCATCAGCTGGGTCGTCCCCGGATGCCTGCTTGGCTACTACTTCTATGGCTTTGAAGGTTTCCTGTACGCCGGGATGCTTGAAACGCTTCCGGCGCTTTCTTATCTTTGGTATCTCCAGCATCGCGAGCGAATGATGATCGTGCGATACGAATCGCTGAAGCTTGGATTTCTAGCATTCACCTTCGTTGCATCATTGGCTGTCAGCAAAAGCATTCATGTTGCCGGCCTGCGTGAGTATCTGAAGACACTGCTCTGACATTTCTCTTGTCTGGAAGAACATGCACATCGCAATGTATTCGCCGGCTTGGCCGGCCAGCGAACATTCCAATGGAATCATCACGTATGTCGGGCACATGCGCGATGAATTGACGAGGCAAGGCCATCGAGTCTCGGTCTTCACGGGCAACATCAGTGAGGGGCATCGGTGTGAGGGCATTCATCTCGTTAGGTCACAACCAACGCTATGGCAGCGGTTACGGCGAAAATGGAAGCGAGTGATATCGCGCGAGATGGCGACAACTCCACGCTGGGGTCATGTCATCGCCGGAAAGATGCTTGAAGTGCATCTCGCAGACCCGATCGACGTGATCGAGATCGAGGAGTCCTTCGGCTGGTGCGCCGATCTACAGGCCGGCATATCCGTGCCAGTGGTGGTCAAGCTGCACGGCCCGGCCTTTCTCGACCTGCTGGAAGAGAAGCATGGGCAAAGCGGGCAACAAAAAATTGCCGACGAAGGCCTCGCGCTTCGGCAGATGCGCTATGTCATCTCGCCATCGAGCACCACACTCGATGAAACCTTGCGTTACTACGAACTGACACCAGCCTTGGCCGCCACCGTGCCCAATCCGATGGCGCCAGCCCCCGCAGACGACCACTGGAGGCTGGCCACCTGCGAAGGCAAGACCCTGATTTTTGTCGGCCGGTTCGATCACAGGAAAGGTGGTGACCTGGTTCTACGTGTGTTTCACCTCCTACTGAAGATGGCCCCGGCATTGAAGCTGATTTTCATCGGCCCGGATCGCGGAATTCCTGGTGAAGATGGAAAGCCTATCCATCTCAACGACTTCGTGGCCTCGCTGTTTCAGCCTGCCGAACAAAGCCGCATCGAATACCTTGGTCGCCAAGCTCCGACTGCCATTCCGTCCATGCGACGGCGTGCGTTGGTCACCTTGATCGCATCCCGTTGGGACAACCAACCCAACACGGCGCTTGAAGCAATGATGCAGGGCTGCCCCATCGTGGCCATTGATACGGGCGGCGTGGGAGAGTTGATCGAACACCAAGTCTCTGGCCTGTTGGCGCGATCCGATGACATGGACGACCTCTGCCAACAGATCCTGTACATGCTTGACCACCCGCAACATGCAGCCGAAATGGGTAAGGCAGGCCAGATAGCGGCTCAGGCGCGTCACGATTTGAAGACGCTCGTCGACCAAACGATCGGCATCTACCGTCAGGCGATCGCTGACCACTCTGGAACATCCCTACGTGGCCGCCAAGGAAAATCACTCCGTTAGCGGAAACGACCCGCGCGTTGCAAACGCCTCGCCGCACGAGCAGGCACATTGGCCAACGCGTGAGCAACTCCCCCTGCTACTTCCCAAGCTTCAAGGAGGCGTTGCACTGAACGCGCCCTGGCCAACAAGGACGGCAACTCGACAGCCCCTTCCCGCAAATCTGCAGCCCCCGTCATCAAGGTGCCCTTGTATTGAGAATCACCTTTGCCCAGATCGATGACTTGCACGCCGTTTGATTGAGCAGCCTCGGCCATGCGCAACAGCAAGATGCTGCCCGGCGAATACTTGGACACATCCATCGCGTACGAAGGGAACCAATAGTGCCAATGTCTGCGCGAGCGCATGCCCATGTGTGCCGCTATCAATCGGTCACCCACATAGAGGGCCGAACAGATACCGGCAAAATCGTCACCCTGGCACGCAACGATCTCCCGCAGCAACGCGGTCGTCCAGACATTGCTGAAGACAAAATCCTGGCCATCAGGATGGGAGCGCCGGTACTGCGCGCTTTTCCATTCGATGAGCTGTGGCAGGGCTTTCGGCTCGTGATAAACAAAGCGCAGCTCACCCACCTCGCGGCCGAGCTTGCGCGCCAAGCCTTGCGTCTTGCGAATGAAATCCGATCCTGCCTCGCGGCGACCGCGCTCGAACTCTGCAAAGCCTGCGCTCAAATCAATTTGGGGAGACCGCCCTTTCGAAGTCACGTGGGCATCGAACTGATCCGTCGCACCGACGAGGTGATCGAAGGCCCACACCGACAAACGGGCCGCTTGCATCAGTTCCTCGAGCCGCCATTCGCAGTCCGGCACAGCAATCACGCCGTGGTAATCGGAGAACGGGCCGCCGACCGGTTTTCCCATGCCGAAGCGACCACGCTGATGAGGGAAAAAGCCAACCACCTGCTGCTCGTTCTCAATAACAACAACGCGCACGTCATCGCGAACCCGTCCAACTGCCTGCGTGAATTCGGGGCAGAAATACGGGCTGGCATAGCCCTCGTTGGTCTGCTGAATCGCTCGCCAGCTCTGCAGTAATGCGCTGTCCATCTCAGAGGGAGCGATGAGTCGATAACTGACGCCCACCTCAGACCTTCCTCGGTTGACTCAATAACGGAGCTTGCAATCGAGGCCGAAGCCTGTGCCACCCTCTTCCACGCATCACATCCACCAAGGTGCGCAGGCCTAACAGCAACGCTTCACTGGCTTCAGCCGCAGTAGCGGCCAGCCAGCCATGATGCTTGATCATGTAGTAGCGGCGGCTTTGGTAATAGTGCTTTGCAATGCAACCACCGATGCGCGTTCCATCGTCCACGGAACTGGCGCCGCCCACATGGCGCGTTACAGCCGACGCCACCGCCCAGGTCTGCAGACCCAGGTCATCTGCACGGCGACAGATGTCGGTCTCTTCCCAATATAAAAAGAAGCGGGAATCAAACCCGTTCAGGCGTTTCATCAATTCCGTACGCGCCATGAAGACAGCACCGCAGACCCAGCCAGCACGAAAAGACTCACCGCCCGGAATGATCGGGCGCATCGACGTGGCACTAGACAGCACGGGCATGGCCGAACGAATGAGCGTCATTGGTGTTGCACGTTCACCCGCGCCCTGCAGCACCAACGATTGTTCATCTTCGCCTTCCACGATTGCAGGGCCGGCAATGCCTACGTGGGGATGCTCGTCCATGAACGCCAGCAATGCACGAATGGCCTCAGGCTCGACCACTGCGTCAGGATTGACAAAAATTGTGTACGGGCTTTCGACCTCGGCAAGGCCCACATTGCAGCCACGACCGAACCCACTGTTCTGTCCCGTCAAAAAGATCTTGGCCCACGCAGCTTCACGATGTAGCACCTGCGCCGTGCCGTCGATGCTGCCGTTGTCAACGATGATGCATTCCAGCAGGCGCTCGTCATGGCATCGCTTCATCGCGGCAAGCGTGGGCGCCAAAGTCCGGGCGGATTGGTAGGTGACGATGATTGCCGTCACAGGCAGCAGGGGCGTCTGCATCAATGCGCACCCAGCATGGCCAACGCACCAGGATAGGCGCCGCTCGTCCAGAAGCGCAGTTCGGTCATCGAATGGGGGGTGTCTGGGCGAGCCATTACGTAGCGATCAGTGGTCTGACCGATCTTGACGTTCACGCCAGCACCAATGCCGGAGCGCCAGCCAGCGGCTTGCACCATGTCGCGGGTTTCTGGCCGCCAACGGCCATATGGAAACGAAAAATGCTGAGCTTGAACACTCAATTCACGCCGCAAGTCATCGGCACAGCCTTGGATCTCATCCATCGCCTCATTGCCATGGTGGGTCTTCAGATCGATGTGATGGCGTGAATGACCACCAATCTCGAAGCCCGGGTAACGGCGCACCAGCTCACGCACCTCGTCCCAGTTCATTGTCAGCCGGGGGGCCTTGCCGTTCGGCTTCAATTGCTGCTCCAGGGCAAGCAGCGTGGCGTTGCGCGTGGCGTAGTCCGAATGCAGAAGATGCAGATGCACGACTTTGCGTGCAGCAATCAGCTGCTCTTTTTCCGCCAGATCAGCATCAATGCCCAGTGCGGTCAACTTTAACCAGCCCTCAGTTCGCTGGCTGAAAAGACGATGCAATTCGTCAGCCCATTGTGTTTGGGCTCGATCAATGTAGGCCGTCGGCAAAAACAAGGTCGCAGGCAAGCGGTATCTCTCCAAAATCGGCGCAGCAACGGTCAAATTGTCGAGATAACCGTCGTCGAATGTGATGCACACGGTGCCTGCGGCAGGCGTTCGTCCTTTTTCAATGTCAGTAACTAACTCTGTCAATGAAATGACTCGCCGATGCCGGCTAAGGAACGCCATCTGGCGTTCAAACTCGCGCGGCGACATGCGGTTGGGCGGATCGATGGCGACGGCCACTTCGTCCGCGGCGATGCTGTGATACATCAGAACAATGGCGCCGCCGGGACGCGTCAGCAACTCAAAGCCACGCCCTAACCCGAACCAATAAACGAGGGCTCCGGCGGCGCTTCGATACAAGGCCCTAGCCTTCTTGAGAAAGGAAGTATTCATGTCCGCATTCATATTCAAAAGTGCCGCCCACGAGTGTGACTCAAGACTTTCGACATCTTTCGTGTCCAATCCACTGACTCGGGGGACCCATGACCATGCCTCGGGAAAGAAGCCTCCATCCGTGGACGGGCGCGGCGGGCCCGCACGGAGGCTGGGCCGGTGGGTGGATGAACCTTATACGCCCGCACTTTGTTGCTTCGTTGAATGACCTGATCCCGTCGCGCCCCCGATGGATGACCATCAGCAATCCCGGCGCATTTCATATTTCAGCACGGCATTCTGGCCGAGGAGGGGTCTGGTGCGTGACACTGAAACTCTGACGCGATCACCACCCTGCCCTCACACCCACACTGCCAAGGGTTACTGTGCCATCTTCGCCAGCACCTGCCGCCGATCAGCACCTTTCCGCCCTGGATGGCTGGCGCGGTATCAGCATCATCCTGGTACTTGCTGCTCACCTGTTGCCCCTGGGGCCGAAATCATGGCAATTGAATGACACTGCGGGGCTGATGGGGATGGCCCTGTTTTTCACCTTGTCGGGCTTCCTGATTACTCGTTTCCTGCTACGAAACACCAGCGTCACCGATTTTTTGATTCGGCGCTTCTTCCGGATCGTGCCGCTGGCCTGGGTGGCCTTGATCATTACCTTGCCGTTGATCGCAGCCCCAGGCAACGCTTATCTACCAAACTTCCTCTTCTATGCCAACCTACCGCCACAACACCTCACTGAAGTTGCCAGTCATTTCTGGAGCCTGTGCGTTGAAGTGCAGTTCTATATCGGCATCGCACTGCTCGTGCGGATGTTCGGCACGCGCGGCTTGTATTTGCTGCCGTTGATTTGCATTGGCATCACCGCACATCGAATAGGCTGGGGCGCAGAGGCCGACATCGTCACTTGGCGCCGTGCCGACGAGATCTTGGCCGGCACGATGCTCGCAATGACTTTTGATGGGCGTTTTGGCACGATGCCAATCCGAGTCGCTCGCCGCCTCAACGCTTATCTCCTTGGAGGGCTGCTGATGCTTTGCAGCCATCCAGGCGCCGGCACATTGAATTACTTGCGACCTTACGCCGCAGCATTGCTTGTCGCGGCCAGTCTGTTCAATTCACCATCAGGTCTTAACTGGCTGTTAAACAAGCGCTCGCTGGCCTACTTGGCGAAAATTTCCTATGCCGTCTACATCACGCATCACCTGTTGATGTTCACCTGGCTGGGCAGTGGGCCTGGCTGGATCAAGTACGCCAAGCGGCCGCTGCTGTTTGCATTGACGGCAGTGCTTTCGCATTTGTCCACCGTTCACTTTGAACAGCGCTTCATTGATCTGGGACACCGGCTTTCTGCCCGGCTGCGCTCGAAACCGGATTCCACCTGATCTGCCTCCAGCATCGGCTTATTCGTTTGAATCCAACCATTGAAGACGCCAACTCGAAGCAGCCCACGCACAGCAGAGGCAGCCAGTAACACATGATGAGTAAACTAATCCGGTAAAGCCGCCTGCATGAATCCGGGTGCCGCGCGCCTGGCATCAACCCGTGAACGGTCGCATCACGCGACCAGAGAACCCAGCGAAATATTGTCGTGACGAATCAACTTTCGCCCTCAGCCTCGCAGGAAATGCCTGGCCAACGCCATCTCGACATCTGGGTGGTTGTCATTGGTCGCAATGAA
>CAHJWV010000615.1 GCA_903643055.1 Burkholderiales bacterium
CGATGCCAGCGCCGCAATGACCGTGAATGATGAGTGACTCCATGACACACGACCCCCAATGCATCTTCTGCAAGATCGTCGCTGGGCAGGTGCCCAGCCGCAAAGTGCATGAAGACGAAGAACTGCTGGCGTTTCATGACATCGCGCCGTGGGCGCCGGTGCACTTTCTGATCATCCCGAAAGAGCACATCGCCTCTCTCTACGAGACCGAACCTGAAAAGCATCAGGCGATGCTGGGCCGGATGATGGCCTTGGCGCCGGTGCTCGCGCGTGAACAAGGCGTGACCAATGGCTTTCGGACCTTGGTCAATACCGGGGCCGATGGCCTGCAGGAAGTTCCACATCTGCATTTGCATGTGATTGGCGGGCCAAGGCCCTGGGCCAAGGGTTGAGGCGGCACTCGCCTAAACTTCGGTATTCACCTTTGGCTTTGGAGTAGAAATCATGGGTTCATTCAGCGTTTGGCACTGGCTTATCGTGTTGGTGATCGTGGTGCTGATCTTCGGCACCAAGAAGCTCAAGAACATGGGCAGCGATCTGGGCGGCGCGGTCAAAGGTTTCAAGGACGGCATGCGCGACGGCTCGACCAGTGCGGATCAGCCGGTTCCCCCATCGCAGCAGGTTTCCAACAAGGCGAATGACCCGAACACGGTTGACGTCGAAGCCAAATCCAAATCTTGAACTTGTTCGTCCGGCTTGAGCTGGACATGATCGCCGGGCCCGCATGATTGATCTTGGTTTTGACAAGCTCGCACTGATCGGCGCGGTCGCGCTCATCGTCATCGGGCCTGAGCGCCTGCCTCGCGTCGCGCGGACCGTAGGTCATTTGCTGGGCAAGGCGCAGCGTTATGTGGCCGATGTCAAAGCGGAAGTGAATCGGTCGATCGAGCTGGAAGAGCTGAAGAAGATGAAGGGCCAGTTCGAGGACGCGGCCCGCGATGTCGAGCGCCATGTGTCGAACGAGATCCACCAGACCACCACCGACCTCAACGACGCGTGGAGCAATCCCGTGCCTGCTGCCTTGGAAAATCAGGCGCATGAGGGCTTGTATCCCCAGCCGCGTTATCAACATCCGAAGAAGAACTGGCGCTTGAAGCGCGGAGCCATGCCGCAGTGGTACAAGCAGCGGCACGGCGTCCGCAGCAAGGCCCAGTCGGGCGCCGCCCGCGTGGCCCGCTTTCGGCCACCCCGTTTTCCATTCTGAGTTGGCCTTTACGCCCGCATGAGTTCCGATTCAAACCGCCCCGATGAACTCGAGGGCACAGAACAGCCTTTTGTCGCCCATTTGGTCGAGCTGCGCGATCGCTTGATCCGTGCCGTGCTTGCCGTGGGCCTGTGCTTTGCCGTGCTGGCGATCTGGCCTGGGCCTGCAGCGCTCTATGACTGGCTCGCACAGCCTTTGGTGGCCAGCCTTCCCGCAGGCGGCAAGCTGATCGCGACGAACGTGATCTCGCCCTTCCTGGTGCCGCTGAAGATCACCTTGATGGCGGCCTTCCTGTTGGCGCTGCCGGTGGTGCTGTATCAGGTCTGGGCTTTTGTGGCGCCGGGCCTTTACATGCACGAGAAGAAGCTGGTGCTGCCGCTCGTGGTATCGAGCACGGTGCTGTTCTTCATCGGCGTGGCGTTCTGCTATTTCTTCGTCTTCAAGCAGGTGTTCAGCTTCATTCAAAGCTTCGCGCCGAAAAGCATCACCGCCGCGCCAGACATCGAGTCGTACCTCAGCTTTGTGTTGACGATGTTCGTGGCCTTCGGTGCGGCGTTCGAGGTGCCGATCGTGGTGGTGGTGCTGGCGCGCATGGGCATCGTGAGCGTTGAAAAGCTGAAGGCGTTCCGCGCGTATTTCATCGTCATCGCCTTCATCATCGCTGCCGTCGTGACGCCGCCTGATGTGGTGTCGCAACTCGCGTTGGCGATCCCGATGTGCATCCTCTACGAGGTCGGCATCTGGGCCGCGCAGATTTTCATCAAACACACCCAGGCGCCCGACGAAGAAGTGCCGGGCACGACCAGCTGATCTCGAGGATCGGTGGGTTGGCGCGCAGGTGATGCTTGCGGCCTCCACAACTTCGTTGCGAGAGCAGGCTTCCTGGCGCCTGCTGCGAGCAAAGCCTATTGCTCTTTGCGGGCCTGAGTTTTTGGCCGCTGCGCGACTGTGACCTTTAGTTCCAGCGCTTTCTCACCGCGCTGAATGCCGATCACCGCGGGAGTCTGCGGCTTGAGGCCCGCGACTGCACTGAGCAATTGCGCCGTGTTGATGACCGGCGTGTCGGCCACCTTGACGACCACGTCGCCCGGTCGAATGCCGCCTGCGCTGGCCGGGCCGCTTTGCAGCACCCCGGTGATCAGCACGCCTTGCTTGATCGGCAGGTTGAAGGTCTCGGCGATCTCGGGGGTCAGGTCGCGCGGCTCGACGCCGATCCAGCCGCGGGTGACTTGTCCATCGCGGATCAGCCCTTCCATCACCTGCTTGGCGGTGCTGACCGGAATCGCAAAGCCGATGCCCAGGCTGCCGCCGCTGCGCGAGTAAATGGCGGTATTGATGCCCAGCAGGTTGCCCGAAGCATCGACCAGCGCACCGCCCGAATTGCCGGGGTTGATGGCCGCATCGGTCTGGATGAAGTTCTCGAAGGTGTTGATGCCGAGCTGGTTGCGGCCGAGGGCGCTGACGATGCCCGAGGTCACGGTCTGGCCGACACCGAACGGGTTACCGATGGCCAGCACCACATCGCCGACCTGCAGGTTGTCGGTGTTGCCGAAGCTGATCACCGGCAGTTTGTCGAGATCGATCTTCAGTACCGCGACGTCGGTCTCGGGGTCGGCGCCAACAACGGTAGCGGTCGATTCACGGCCATCGGGTAGCTGCACCTCGATGTCGTCTGCGCCCTCGATGACATGGTTGTTGGTCAGCAGATAGCCTTCGGTCGACACGATCACGCCCGAACCAAGGCCGACCTGCGGCTGCTGTTGCTCACGCTGCGACGGGTTGCCGAAGAAGAACTTGAACCACGGGTCTTCGTTGCGGCGGTCACGGGGCGGAGCCTTGCTGGCCGTGATGCTGACCACTGCCGGCGTGGCACGGCGAGCGGCAGGGGCGTAGCTGTTGACGGCGCCGTTGCCAGGCAGCAAAGCCGGTTGCACGAGCGGCGGCAGGCCAAGTGAAATGGGCTTGGCGGGCACGCCCCCCGGGCCACGGTTCAACCACTGCGGCTTGAGTGTCGTCACGACGAACAACACAGCCACGGCCACCGTGACGGCTTGGGAGAAAATGAGCCAAGTCTTGCGCATCAACCAGATCCTGTTTTCATGACCTCACGTACTGAACTCGAGTCCTACCTGAACAGCTTGCTTGACGCGGGGAAGTTCCGGGATTATGGGCCGAACGGTATTCAGGTCGAGGGACGTGCCGAGGTACGAAAGCTGGTCTCCGGCGTGACTGCCAGCAAGGCGTTCATCGAGGCAGCGATTGAGCAGGGCGCCGATGCCATCTTGGTTCACCATGGCCTGTTCTGGAAAGGCCATGGTGGACGTATCACCGGTTGGCTGAAGGCACGCATCGAGCTGTTGCTCGCCCATCAGATCACCTTGCTGGCTTATCACCTGCCACTGGATGCGCACGCCGAGTTCGGCAACAACGCTCAGTTGGGCGCGCGGCTGGGCTTCAGTCCCGATGGCCGATTTGGCGATCAGATGTTGGGTTATGTCGGGCAACCCGCGTTGCCGGTTTCGGCGGGTGAACTCGCCTCGTCGATCGAAGCAAGCCTGGGGCGCAAGCCGGTGCTGGTGGAGGGCGACGGCCGCGTGGTTCGTCGCGTGGCCTGGTGCACTGGAGGCGCCCAAGGCTATTTCGAAGCGGCGATTGCGGCGGGCGCCGATGCCTTCATCACCGGTGAAATTTCCGAGCCGCAGGCGCATCTGGCGAGAGAGACCGGCGTTGCTTTTCTGGCCTGCGGCCATCACGCCACCGAACGCTATGGCGCCCCGGCGCTGGCGGCGCATGTGGCCAGCCGGTTTGGCCTGGCGCATGTGTTCATCGACATCGACAACCCCGCCTGAGCTTGGTGCCTGCCATGAACACGACGAATCGATTGCTGCCGATCGCGCTGACGATGGGCGATGCCTGCGGCATCGGACCAGAGGTTTTGGTGAAAGCGTTTCGCGATGCGGCGGTGACCGGTGCCTTCGTCATCGGTGATGTCGGCGTGATGCGCCGCGCGTTGGCTCAGGTGGGCGGCGGGCTGGCGCTGGCGGTGATCGAGCGGGCTGCGGACCTGCATGACTGCCCGCCGCGTTGCCTGCCGGTGTTGCCGGCGAGCGGACTGCCGAGCGATCTGGCGACTTTGCCGATGGGGCGCATCGATGCCCGCGCTGGGGCGGCGGCGGCCGCGTGCATTGAGCAGGCGGTGGTGTGCGTGAAGGCTGGCGAGGCCGCCGCCATCGTGACCGCACCGATCCACAAGGAGGCCTTGTCGGCTGCGGGCGTGCCGTTTCCGGGCCACACCGAGATGCTGCAGGCACTGGCTGGGTTGCCTGGTGAAGCGCCGCCGCCGGTTCGGATGATGCTGGCCAATGACGAGCTGCGAACCGTGCTGGTGACGATCCATTTGTCATTGCGCCGGGCAATCAATGCAGTGACCTTTGATGCGGTGCTCGATACGCTGGGCATCGCTCACCAGGCCATGCAGCGCGCTGGCATTGCCCATCCGCGCATCGCCGTCGCCGGGCTCAATCCGCATGCGGGCGAGGGCGGGCTGTTTGGCGATGAAGAACTGAGCATCATCGCGCCGGCCATCAAAGCGGCTCGCCTCCAAGGCATCGACGCCAGATCGGAAGAGCGTCGTGTAGGGAAAGAGTGT
>CAHJWV010000616.1 GCA_903643055.1 Burkholderiales bacterium
ATAACGAAAGCTGGTTCAGCTTGACAATGTCAAACACGCTGTTGACTATGACTGAAGTCCCTGTAAAGGGTTAGGCGTCGCTTTTGCCAACTTCGATCAAATAGCGAATGAAGGCGGCACCCACGAAGAAAACTAGTTCGGCCTCAACTAGCAATGGACGACCCTTGTTGACATGACCATGCCGAACGAGCGGTGTAGCGTTTGAGTAGACGTAGAGCTTCTCAAGGGAGTCAACTAGATGAGTCGCGTACTTGCTGTCTTTTCGCATCAGCTTTACGGCATCCCCGAGAGTAGAAGCTTTCGGAAAAATGACCCGAGACACGCTCTCGAGCGCGCTGATGATCTCCTTGATGCTATTGGCCTCATCGATCGGATGCTGGTGGAGATACGTGAGGGCCTTCTGATAGTGAACTCTCGCCAGTTCGAATTGATCAGTTAGCTCAGCTTCAGCTGCAGCTATTCGCTTAGCGAGGGGTTTTGGAACCTGCCGATAGAGCGCAGACTTGTCGTTCAAGCTCCATCCTATTGAATCTTCCTGGAAGAGTGTGTTGACCTTGGTCTGATATTCCTTGAAGTACTCTGGGCCATCAAAAGGGCCATCTACTTCCTTCTTGATGAGTAGTGTTCCTACCAGTTCTACGAAATCGTAGAACTCGGCCCAAGCGCATTCCTTGAGATGGTGGGTTAGAGCACCCCAAGGACTTTCGTTGTCATATTCCCAAGGATCAGCTTCATCTCGGATCAGAACGATGAATGCCTGATGGGTCGCTGTAATCTCCAACGGTTCCTTCATCGGGCTTCTGTAGCCACCATCCGTTCCTAGAAATGACCCAAGAACTCCTTTGATGAAGCCTATGCGTGTTGGACGTGGCGCATCCTCCAGAACTTGGGGACGCTTTCCTTTGCTGGCTTCGAGACGTGCTGAAAATCGCATTGCGACGCCTAACGTTTGAGATGAGAGGCGGCGCCCGGCTTGCCGGGTGACGTTCCTCTCGATTTAAGGGTTAGGCCGCAAGCTACTTGCTCCGCTCTTCCAATGGTTTCCAGTCAAACTGCGCAGGGAACCCTATGCCATTGAAGTCCACGGTGTAGGTGTGCCGATGTACACCGACATCGCAGACCCCGACGAGCGTGTGATTTGGGCGCTCGCGGGGCGGTGCCGGTTGAATGAAGACTATGCCAGTGCACTTCGGGTAGATGCAAGGCGCGGTCTTGCGGTAGAGCAGATAGCTACCGTCTTCTTCTTGCTCGGCCCACCTGCCATCGACGAACTGGGCTTCGCTATGACCAAACGTGGTTGTGGCCAGCTTGCGCTTTGTGCTTGTCAAGATTGCGCCGACGACGGCTAGTGGAAGCAGCACGGCCAAGACCCATCTTGTCTGTATTCCAAGGAATGACAAGACGCCTAACCCGTCGGCGACAATTGCCAAGATCGGGAGCGAGAGTGAGCCATAGAAGCCAAGTGCACTCTTGCGTGCTTCCCCGGCTGACACATGTTCGATTGAATCGGCCGCAACTGCATATTCAATATGTGGTGCGTTCGGCGCCTGATGGTGGGAAATATGGATCGTATTCCCAGCGCCGACTGAACCGATGGAAACGTTGTTGTCGTGCGTCATGTTTCTTGCGGCCTAACGTAATGTAGGCACCCATGTTACTGGCTGCATGCACTGGCCAATTGCGGGTGCAGGCATTGATGGATGGACATGGATTCCATATCAAGCCACTTTTCAAACGACCTAACTCGGCGCGCAGGCCTAGCAAGGGGCAAGGCTTATGTCTTTGCAGCGCGTCTGCGCAAGAGACCTCAAGTTCGCGTTCAATCGACTTGAACGGGTCGACCAATGATCGACTTGAAGCGAGCGCTCTTGCCGGCAGGCCAAAGCCGTTCGCTCGACCCTCATTAGGCTGGCGCCGAAGCCGCGTCATTTCAACGAGTCTCTCATCGACGGTATCATCCGCGCCGTTGGTGCTCGCGCCGTCATTGCGACGTCGCAGTTAAACGGGAATCAGGAAGGGCAGGCGCTGCGCGCTACCTCCACCTGAGCTGCCCCCGCAACGGTCAACGGACGAAGGCTTCGGCCTTCACCTCGTGTCTGCAATCCACTGGTCGCCTCGGCGCTGGGAAGGAAACACGAGGCTTGTCCGCCAGCCCGGATACCGGCCAACAAGGGGCTGCGCTTGCGCAGCCTGTTCGCAGAGACCCGCGGGGAAGCGGGCGACTGGGCTGTCTCGTTGGGTGTGCTGGTGTTCATCAACTCTGCTTTGCCGCAGGCCTCGGTCGAGGGGCCGCCTGCGTGGCGTCGCCCATGGCGCGCCGGCCGATCGCGCGCGCCGCAAATTCGCGCTCGCACATGGAACCCGTTTCGGAAGGCGTTTCGATGAGCAACGCCTTCGGCCTCGCCGCCTCGGAAGCCGCAGCCTGCCCCGCCTTGCTGATCAGTGCGCCGGCCTCGGGCCAGGGCAAGACCACCGCCACCGCGGCGCTGGCCCGCTGGCATCGCCAACAAGGCCGGCGCGTTCGCGTGTTCAAGACCGGCCCCGATTTCCTGGACCCGATGGTGCTGGCCCGCGCTTGCGGCTCGCCGGTGCAGCAGCTCGATCTGTGGATGGGCGGCGAAGCGCATTGCCGCGCGCTGCTGCATCAGGCTGCCTGCGAGGCCGATCTGATCCTGGTCGAAGGCGTGATGGGCTTGCACGATGGCTCGCCCTCAAGTGCCGACCTCGCGCTGCGCTTCGGCCTGCCGGTATTGGCGGTGATCGATGGTTCATCGATGGCGCAGACCTTCGGCGCCATCGCCTTGGGTTTGGCCACTTACAAGCCAGGCCTGCAGATGGCCGGCGTGCTGGCCAACAAGGTCGGCAGTGCCAGCCACGAGCAGATGCTGCGCGAGAGCCTGCCGGCCGGCATGGCCTGGTTCGGCGCCTTGCCGCGCGACGAGACGCTGGCGCTGCCCTCGCGGCATCTCGGCCTGGTGCAGGCCGATGAAGTGCGCGACATCGAGCAGCGCATCGAGCGCGCCGCGCAAGCCGTGGCCGCTGCCGCGCCGGGCTTGCCACCGGTCGTGCGCTTCGAGGCCGCTGACACAGTCACAGAGGCTTCGGCGCATGCTGACATGCTGCTCCCGCTTCAAGGTCAGCGCATTGCGATTGCGCGCGACGCGGCGTTCTCGTTCCTGTATGCGGCCAACCTGTCGACCCTACAAAGCCTGGGGGCCGAGCTGGTGTTTTTCTCGCCGTTGGCGAATGAGCCGGTACCCGAAGGCGCCCACAGCGTTTATCTGCCTGGCGGCTACCCCGAGCTGCACCTCGATGCGTTGGCGTCCAGCAGCGTGACCCGCCGCAGCCTTCAGCGCCACCATGCGCAAGGCCGCCCGCTCGTCGCCGAGTGTGGCGGCATGTTGGCTTTGCTCGAATCGCTGAGTGACAAGGCCGGCCAGTCGGCGCCGATGTGGGGCTTGATGCCCGGCATCGGCACGATGCAAAAACGCCTGGTCAACCTGGGCCTGCATGCGGTCGAGTTGCCTGAAGGCCGCGTGCGCGGCCACACCTTCCACCATGCGCGAGTCGAATCGCCGATGGCGGCGCTGGCGATGACCAAGGCGCAGCGCCAGAGCGGCAAGCCCGAAGCGGTGTATCGCGCGGGCCGCCTGCATGCGTCGTTTCTGCATCTGTATTTCCCGTCGAACCCGCAGGCCGTGGCACGCCTGTTCGCGCTTTGAACTCGAACTTTTCCAATCCTTACCCCAACTTTCAGGAGCCCGCCATGCACATCGAACCCGGCCTCATCGCGCCCGCCAAGCTGGCATTTGCCGCTGTGGCCGCCACTGCACTGCTTGCGAGTTATGCGCCGCGCCTGCTGAAGCAGCCAGTGCTGATGCTGCGCACCGCGCTGGCCGCGGTGT
>CAHJWV010000617.1 GCA_903643055.1 Burkholderiales bacterium
CGATCTACCTGTTGGTGGCCTTCTACCGAGTCGCGCAAGGCGGGTTGAAGGAGGTGGCGCGGCACCTGCAGGAAATTGCAAAAGGCAACCTGACCTTGAACCCACGCCCGTGGGGGAAAGACGAGGCCGCCCAGTTGATGAGCACGCTGGCCGATACCTTGGCCGCGTTGCGCCGCGTGTTTGGTCAGGTCCATGCCGGGACTCATCAGATGGAACTGGCAAGTTCGGAGATCGCCTCGGTCTCGATGGATCTTTCCAGGCGAACCGAAGAAAGCGCTTCGGAACTCCAGCGGGCCACGTGCGTGATGGAGCAGATGACCCAGACGGTGATGAAGACCGAAGAGACGGCGGCATGAGCTTCGGCCCTCATCATTGACAACGCCGAGGTGGCGTGCCGGGGAGGATCGATCATCAGCAACGTCATCCAGACCATGGGAGGCATCCGCGACTCGTCACGCAGGATCGCCGAGATCATCGGTGTCATCGATGGCATCGCCTTTCAGACCAACATCCTGGCGCTGAACGCCGCCGTAGAGGCAGCCCGGGCCGGCGAGCAGGGGCGGGGCTTCGCTGTCGTCGCGGGCGACGTGAGATCGCTGGCGCAGCGCACGGCTGCGGCCGCGCGCGGGGTGAAGATTTTGATCCACTCAGCGTCAATCACGTGGAGTCGGGGGCGGTGGTCGTTGAAGAAGCCGGCGTCACGATGCGTCACATCGTCTCCAACGCAGAGCGCATGAGAATTCTCATCTCTGAGATCTCGCTGGGGCAAGCGGGCAGACTCATGGCCTGCGCAAAGCGGAAGCATCGATTCAGCACATCGATGCGGCCACGCAGCAGAACGCCGCGCTGGTCGAGCAGACGGCGGCGGCCGCTGTCACGCTGAAGGAGAACGCAGCGCGGGTCAATCGCGAAATGGCCTAGTTCCGATTGGAATGAGTGTTTTCTACCGGCAGGTGGCACATGCTGTGCGGCGCGTGCGTATCAGGTTAGTATCTTCCAGTCAGGTCTGCTCCTGAGAACGAGGAACAGGCTCTATTGCAGCTTGCGTTCTCGTTTTGCTGGAGACGTTGATGGAATACCTCACTTCCTTCTTCGGGACAGCGAGTTTTCTGCCGCATGGCTATTGCTTCACCTGGACACCCCTCCTTCTGTGGAGCATGGTGGGTGCCGATGGCCTGATTGCCGCAGCCTATTTCTCCATTCCGGCGGCGATCCTGCGCTTCGTGCGCCGGCGCCGCGATGCTGCCATCCAGCCGGTGGCATGGATGTTCAGTGCCTTCATCTTCTCGTGCGGCCTGACCCATCTGATGGACATCTGGACCATCTGGGAGCCGGTATATGGTCTGCAAGCCCTGATCAAGACAGTGACCGCGGCGATCTCTGTCATCACGGCAATCGCGTTATGGCGCTTGATTCCAAAGGCGCTGAAGCTGCCTTCGGTGCAGCAACTGCAGTCGGTCATTGCGTCGCTCGAAGCCGAGGTGGAGAGGCGGCGCGAGGCCGAGAACAAGGTCGTCGACGTACAGCAGGGCCTGGCCGTGGCCTTGGCTAGCATCGGCGCGGGTTTCATCGCGACCGATGCGCAGGGGCGCATCAAGCGCATGAACGCGGTGGCCGAGCAACTGACGGGATGGCCAGAGCGGCAGGCCCAGGGGCAGGACTTGTGGGATGTGTTTGTGCGCGAAGACCGGCCCGAGGCCTATGCGTCGATGAACCCGGTCACGGTCATGCAAAGCGAGGGCATCACGATCGACACCGTGCACCGGGTGATGGTGATATCGCGCGATGGCCGGCGTACGCCGTTTGATGTGCAGGCGGCCTTGACAAGGGCGGCTGATGACACCGTCCTGGGTGTAGCGCTCGTGTTTCGGGATGCGACGCAGCTCGTCCGGGCCGAAACCGAATCCAATCGGCTTGCGGCGATTGTCGCGTCATCGAATGACGCCATCATCGGCAAGACGATGGATGGTCGCATCACGAGCTGGAACCGGGCAGCCGAGATGATGTTCGGCTACCCCGCCGAAGAAGCCATCGGCAGCCAGGTTCAGATGCTGATTCCTCCCGATCGCGAGGCCGAGGAGATGCGCATCATCGCCAACCTGAGCAGCGGGCTGCAGATGCCGGCGTTTGACACAGTGCGCCGCCATCGCAACGGCAGCCTGCTCGAGGTGTCGATCACGATATCGCCGATCCGCAACGGGCAGGGCCGCATCATCGGCGCATCGAAGATCGCTCGCGATGTGTCTGCGCAGCGCCGCATGGAAGCGGCGCTGCGCGATGGCGAAGCCCGCCTGCGTTTCATCCTCGAAGCCGCACAGATCGGTGACTGGGATCTGGATTTGAGTACGGGTGAGATGGAGCGGTCGCTGCGGCACGACCGGTGCTTCGGCTTCCAGGCGAAGCAGGCCGAATGGAGCTTCGAACGATTCATCGCGCAGGTGCATCCCGACGACCGCAGGATGGTCGCCGATGCCCTTCAGGTCGCGTTGAAAAGCCTGCAGGATTGGCGCTTTCAATGCAGGGTCGTCTGGCCTGATGGAAGCATTCATTGGATCAGCGCTCACGGCAGCGTTCCCGGCACACGCGGTGCGGCGACGCACATGCTCGGCATCGTGACCGACATCACTGCTCAGCGCCAGGCGGAAGAGGCGAGGCTGCAGTCTCAACGGCTGGAAGCGGAAAACCGGCAGATCCAGGAGGCCAGCCGTTTGAAAAGCCAGTTCCTGGCCAACATGTCGCATGAATTGCGCACGCCGCTGAACGCCATCATCGGCTTCTCCGATGTACTTCGATCCGGGGCGGTGCCCGTTGAGCTGCCACAGCACCTGGAATTTCTGGGCCACATCGGCACCAGTGGCCGCCACCTGCTGCAGCTCATCAATGACGTGCTGGACCTCTCCAAGGTGGAGTCGGGAAAGTTCGAGTTTTACCCGGAGCCCGTGCAACTGCCGTTGGTCGTCCAGGAAGTACAGGACGTCTTGCACACCGCCATTTTGAGCAAGCGGATTCAACTGGTGTGCGAGATCGACGCTGCGCTGACCGACATCGTGATCGACGAGTCCCGACTGAAGCAGGTGCTCTACAACTATCTGTCGAACGCCATCAAGTTCACGGCGCAGGGCGGGCGGGTCAATCTACGGGCAACGCCCGAAGGCACCGAGCGCTTTCGCATCGAGGTCGAAGACAACGGCATCGGGATTGCAGAAGAAGACATCCCGCGTCTGTTCTCCGAGTTCCAGCAGCTGGACGACAGTTATGGCAAGCAGCATCAGGGAACGGGGCTGGGCCTGGCGTTGACACGCCGCCTGGTCGAGGCGCAGGGCGGCGAAGTCGGCGTGCGCAGCGTCGTGGGCCAGGGCAGCGTGTTCCATCTGGTGCTGGACCGGCTTCATCACAAGGACGTTGCACCTGGACTCTCTGCGGGAGCGGGCCTGTCTGCCGCAGCGGTTTCTCGCCGGGTGTTGATGATTGGTGCCGGTCGCGACGAGTCGCGGTCGCTATCGCAGGCGATGGCGGAAACAGGCGTTGCGGTCGATGCCGTTATGACCGGAGAAGAAGCCATCGTGCAGGCCGGCAACACCGCGTATGACGCCATCACGCTGAATCTGGTCTTGCCCGACCAGCATGGCTTAAATGCACTGGCCCACATCCGGTTGCGAGGAGCCAGCCATGCCGCGCGAGTGTCGGGCCTGAGCATGCCGACCGGCGGCGAGCAACTCGCATCGTTTGCGATCGGCGATGTCTTGAGCAAGCCGATGCGCAACCAGGAGGTCACGGCCGCGCTGTCTCGCTTCCGACGTGTCGATTCGGTGCGCGGCCGAATCCTGGTCGTTGATGACGACCCTCTGGCATTGGAGTTGATGGGTGCCATGCTGAAGAACATGGGCCTGGATTCGCATGGGCTGCTCGATGCGCGAGAAGCCTTGCGCATCATGGATCAGTACCAGCCGGATGCCATCATCCTCGACCTGCTGATGCCCGATCTCAATGGCTTCGAATTTCTGGATGAGCTGCAGCGGATGAGGCCATCGCAAAGCATTCCGGTGTTTGTCTGGACCAGCATGTCGTTGAGCGACGACGAATACGCCATGCTGGCCGATTCGGCGCGGGCCATTTTGCGCAAGGGCGGCGGTGCGACCAGCGAGATGATGCAGGGCCTGCGTCGCCTGTTGCTGGCCGAGATCGACACGATGAACATGGCTACCGCATGAGCGCGCCCCGTGTGCTCATCGTCGATGACAACGCGATGAACGTGCAGCTCGCCTCATTCGTCTTGTCTGCGGGATCGTTCGTCGTCGAATCGGTCAACGAAACCGGGCTGGCGCTGGACGCCATCGCGGCCTTCAAGCCGGACCTGATCTTGATGGACATTCAAATGCCGGGTATGAATGGCCTGGCCTTGACCCGTTTGCTCAAGAGCGATCCCGGCACCCGGAACATCACGGTCGTTGCCTTCACGGCCTATGCGATGAAGGGCGACGAAGCCAGGCTGCGTGCTGCCGGCTGTGATGCTTATCTCTCCAAACCCATCAACGTGGCGACCTTTGCCGCCGAGGTGCGGTCGTGTCTGCAGACACAACCCAGCTGATGCCACGTTGGCAGCCAATGACTTCCTTCGTGACCCGACGCTGAACATGGAAGGACATTGAGATGCGAATCCTGTTGGCAGAAGCAGATCGATCCCTGGGAGAAGGGATGCGGGCAGGCCTGCGCAAACTGGGCTTTCTTGTCGACTGGATCTGTGACGGGGATGTGGCCGAGCGTGAACTTCGGGCGCACAGCCATGTCGCCGCGGTGCTCGATCTCGGCTTGCCTCAGATGGATGCGATGGCGGTCCTGAGCTCGGTGCGCCGCCATGGCATCGTGGTTCCGGTGTTGCTGACGAGCGGGCATGACTCGGTGCCGGAACGCATTCTCGGACTCGACGCCGGCGCGGACGACTACCTCGTCAAGCCAATCGATCTGAACGAGCTGGGTGCGCGCCTGCGTGCGCTGGTGAGGCGTGCTCACCGCCAGCCCCAGGCCTGCCTGTTTACGCAGGATGTGGTGCTGGACCCTTCCACCCGGTCGGTGGCCAAGGCGGGTGCGCCGGTCTCAATGCATGCCCGGGAGTTCGACTTGCTGCACGCATTGATGCTCAATGCCGGGCGGGCGTTGTCACGCGAGCAACTGGAGCAGCATCTGTATTGCTGGGGCCAGGAGGTGGACAGCAATGCGGTGGAGGTGCATGTGCATCACCTGCGCCGCAAGCTGGGTCGGAATTCGATTCAAACGCTGCGCGGCGTCGGCTATTTGATGCCGGCACAAGCACAATCAGTGGCGGCTGAGCGGGCCTGTGCTTGATTCGCATCGAGCCGAGGGCGCAGGCGCTGGGTGGCTGCCTGCGTCTCAGCCCGATCGCCGCTTTAGAACCAGTGCGAGAAGACCCAGTACAGGCTGCCCGACAGGAGGATGGCCGCTGGCATCGTCAGTACCCAGGCCATCAGCAGGTTGCGCACCGTGGACAGCTGCAGGCCGGAGCGGTTGGCCGCCATCGTGCCGGCCACACCGGACGACAGCACGTGCGTGGTCGACACTGGCAGGCCATATATGTCGGCAGCGCCGATCGTCAGCATGGCGACCAGTTCGGCCGAAGCGCCTTGTGCATAGGTGAGGTGCGTCTTGCCGATCTTTTCGCCCACCGTCACGACGATGCGCTTCCAGCCGACCATCGTGCCCAGGCCGAGGGCGATGGCCACCGCCACCTTGACCCACAGCGGAATGAACTTGGTGGCTTCGTCGATCTGTGCCTTGAAGGCCTTCAGCTGGGCCCGGGTCTCGGTATCGAAGTGGGCCGCGTCGCTCTTGTCGAGCAGGCGAATGGCTTCGGAGGTCAGGTACATGTCGTTGCGCACGTTGGCCACGGTGGCCGACGGCACTTGCGCGAACGAGCCATGGGCTTGGATCTGCGCGCCGATGCTGCCGCTCAACGCTGACAACGCCGGCACCACCTCGGGCGTGAAGTCTTTGGTGCGCAGATAGTCGCTGACGGCTTGATGTGCATCGGCGGGCGGGGACACCGTGGATGCCTTGGTCAATGAGCGTTGCGTGGCCTGGGCGATCGCAACAAACTGCGTCATGTGCTCGACCGGCATCGCGCGGTTCAAGGCATAAGCCATCGGCACGGTGCCGACCAGGATCAGCATGATCAGGCCCATGCCTTTTTGGCCGTCGTTCGAACCATGGGCGAATGAGACGCCGGTGCAGGTCAACACCAGCAGGCTGCGAATCCACCAGGGCGGTGGCGTTTCGCCGCGCGGCTCTTCATACAGCTCGCGGCTTTTGACGAGTGCGCGCAAGGTCAGCAGTAACAAGGCGGCGCAACCGAAGCCGACCAACGGCGACAGCAGCAGCGAGTAGCCGACCTTGATGAGTTGCGACCAGTCGACGCCACTGGTGCCGTCGCGGCCGTGCATCAAGGCGTTGGCGATGCCCACACCGATGATCGAGCCGATCAGCGTGTGCGATGAGCTGGCCGGCAGGCCCAGCGCCCAGGTGCCGAGGTTCCACAAGATCGCAGCGATCAGCAGTGCGAACACCATCGCAAAACCAGCCCCGGAGCCGACCTGCAAGATCAACTCGACCGGCAGCAGCGAGATGATGCCGAAGGCCACCGCACCGCTGGACAGCAGCACGCCGAGAAAGTTGAAGAAACCCGACCAGATCACAGCCACATTGGGCGGCATCGAGTGGGTATAGATCACCGTGGCCACCGCATTGGCGGTGTCGTGAAAGCCGTTGACGAACTCGAAGCCCAAGGCGATCAGCAAGGCCACGCCGAGCAGGATGTAAGGTATCCAGCTGGTGGCCAGCGCGCCAGCCTCTTTGACGTCGTTGACCAAGCTGTAGCCGGTGAAGAGCAGGCCCACCGCCAGCAGGCCGATGAAGATGATGGCGGTGAGCGGCCCGGGCTTTTTATCGAGCTGGGGGCGCGAGCTGGCGGCCCGCAAGGGCAGCGTGGCGGTAGCAGTGGAGTTCATGAAGAGGTCGGCTGAAAGTTTGACGCCCGATCCTCTCTGCGGATGATGTCAGTACTGTGTCAGCCGGCGCAAACGATGCGCATCGCGGCGAACTGCATCGTTCAGCGGCGTCTCGCCCGAGGCGACGCACACCGCACACGCTGCGCCTCGACGTTCAATAGACCTCAGGCACCATGATTTCCTGGCGGACCGGCTGGCGCATGTAGTCGTCATGGCGTTCGCGTTCGGGCAGGTCGATCGGTGCGTGCTCGGTGGCTTCATACGGCATCTGGCTGAGCAGGTGGTGAATGCAGTTCAGCCGCGCCTTCTTCTTATCGACTGCATGCACCACCCACCATGGCGCCTCGCTGATGTGGGTGCGTTCCAGCATGATTTCTTTGGCGCGCGTGTAGTCTTCCCAGCGGCGGCGAGATTCCAAGTCCATCGGGCTCAGCTTCCACTGCTTCAGCGGGTCATGAATGCGGCCGAGAAAGCGCAGATGCTGTTCTTCATCGGAGATCGAGAACCAGTACTTGATGACCTGGATGCCCGATCGCACCAGCATCTTCTCGAACTCAGGCACGCTGCGGAAAAACTCTTCGTACTGCGCATCGTCGCAAAAGCCCATCACCCGCTCGACACCGGCGCGGTTGTACCAGCTGCGGTCGAACAAGACCATTTCGCCCGCCGCGGGCAAGTGGGCGACGTAGCGCTGGAAGTACCACTGCGTGCGTTCGCGGTCATTGGGTGCGGGCAGGGCGGCCACGCGCGCAACGCGCGGATTCAGCCGCTGTGTGATGCGCTTGATGACACCGCCCTTACCGGCGGCATCGCGCCCTTCGAAGATGATGACCACCTTGTGCCGCGTGGCCACCACCCAGTCCTGCAACTTCACCAGCTCGCCTTGCAGGCGGAACAGCTCTCTGAAGTATTGGCGGCGACTTTCCTTGTGGCCTTCGTCGGTTGGGTCCACGCCCGAGACTTCATCGACCACGCGGTCGTCCAGCTCGAGTTCGAGTTCCTCGTCGTAGCTGTCGGCGAGGTCGGCGTGAATGCGCCGGATCAGTTCACTGTCGTTGTAAGGCAAGGTGGGCTCCTGAAGCAATGGGCTTTGAGATAATGGAAAGCGCCGAAGCCGCGCTGTCATGCGCGGCCTCGGCAGGGGGTGATAACGCTTCAGTTGCAGGACCGCACGAGCTTGCCGAACAAGGTGTTCAGGTCGAGCTGCGACGGGAAGCCTTCGGGCTTGTGGCTCGATGAGAAGCCTGCGTTCGCCAGACCGGTCAGGTAGTCGTTGCGGACGTATTGCTGGCTGAAGTTGCCGGTGTTGCCGAAGTAAAACGAGAACAGGTGTGCCGGGTCGAGCGCGAACTCGCCGCGGTAGCTGGCGCCGTCATTGCCATCGTCCCAGCCCCAGGGCGTGTTGGCCGAGTTGGTGCTGCATGACTTGAGGCCAGCGCCGCAACCGCCGCTGGTGTCGCCCCTGAAGGCGCCCCAGGTGTTGAAGGTCTGGGCTTGCGCTGCCGGCTGCAAGGCATCGTTCAGTGCCAGGGCCCACATGCCGCGACCTTCGGTGATGTCCACCAGGCGGTAAGGCACATGCCGGTCATTGGCCGAACGCGGGGCGCCTGCTGCGCCTTGCGTGGGGAAATAGATCACGCCGTCTTGATTGGCATTGCCGCGGAAGTCAGAGGCATAAGGCCAGGCCTTCAGGCCATGGCCCTTGGCTTCCTGAACGGTTTTCACGCGGTTGATGCCGTTGTCGCCCTCGAACGAGATCGTGCCGTCGATGGTTTCATGGCCGTTGGTGTAAGGGCTGCCCGGCGGCGTGTACGAATAAAAGTTGGTGTGGAAGACGGTGATCATGCCTTCCAGGCGGCCGTAGTCGGAGCCGTCTTTGCGCACGGCCATCACTGCGCCTTCGAGGTCGTTCTCGTGCTCGCCATCGAAGATGTTGTCCGACCAGTCACGCGGGTGATAGAACGCGTAGGTGATGAAGTAGTGCGAGCAGCTCTCGACGACCGAGTAGTACACCGTGGCCGGCCACAGGCCATTGCCGCGGTTGTCCCAATTGTTGGTGCTGATGGGATCGGAGTCGTAGTCGAACGCGGTGATGTAGTCGGATGCGGCGTCGCTTGAGTCGGTGTCCTGGTAGTGCACCGGGGCATGGTGGAACGCCAGGTCGGCGCTCGAGATGGCCGATGCAGCAGGTGCGCTCGCGGCCAGCGCCAGCGCAATCGCGCCATAGGTCAGGGTCTTCAACATCGTCGCTCCAATCGGCTGTGCAATGGAGTCGGATGCTAGGGAGCGCGTGTGTCGAAGCGATGACGCTTGTGCTGTAGCGCTGTGAACGCTGCGGCACGGGCGCTTGGCCGACGCTCAGGTCTTCAAGGTGCGATGAATAGGCCGCTGGGATTGGATGGGCGTTTTGGTGGCAGCCGGCTTGGTTCGCGAAGGCGGTCCCCGGGCATCAATTCGAATAGCCTTGCATCGGCGGCTTGGCGTCATGGCGCAGGCCCCACCACGGCAGGAACACGTTATTGCCGGTGCGGGCGCGGAACCAGTTCTTCTGCGGGTCGATCGGCCGCACGGTCTCGGGCGGCACGATGACCACCGCCGTCGTGCGATCGGCTTCGGTGGTACCCGCCACCAGCACGTTCTTGCCGAAGTGATTGGCATAGGCAATGCCCAGCGCGACGTTGGTCAACGC
>CAHJWV010000618.1 GCA_903643055.1 Burkholderiales bacterium
GACAGGCCGATGTTGGCGGTGAAGGTGGCTTGCGTGGCATGCGCGCGCAACCAGACTTCGAACAGGCGATCGATGTTGGCGTGGTACGACCAGAACACCGGGTCGTAGGCGGTGAACGCGTTGTCCGCCATGTCGGGGCCCACCCAGCCGTGGTAGTTGTCATGTGGCTGCTCATAGGCGCCATCGAAGTTGTAGTTGCGATAGACGTAAAGGCTGTCGGCCGGCGGCGGGTCGAAGCTCGGGATGTTGGCCCAGGGCTGGCCCATGCCTTGAGGGTGGCTGAAATCATGGAAGGCCAGCGCGCGCTGAACCTGCTGTTGATAAAGCCGCGTCAGTCCGATCTTGCGCACGCGCGCTGCGCGGTCTTGATCGCCGCTGGTGTAGAGCAGCGGGTCGCGCTGCACCCAGTGGCATCGGCCGCCGGGCTCGGGGCGCGGGTCGGGCGGTGGCATGCAGGCCTTGCTGACGCCGCGCCGTGCGGTGGCAAAGCGCAAAGGGTTGGGGCGCAGTTCACCGCTGAGCGGGTGCACATAGGTCAGGTCCTTGAAGGCTTGCGGCAAGCCGGCATTCGGTGAGCCATCGATGGCGGCGTCTTCGGCATACCAGTTCCAATACGGTACTGCGCAGCCCAGCCGCTTCTCGAAGGCCAGCAGGTAAGCGCGGTGCCACAGCAGGAAGGCCTCTTGATAGTGCAGACACCAGTCGCCGTGGATCGCGAAGAAGGTCTGGCCGGGCGCATCGGCGCTCGCGTCTCGCACCTGGAAGCAGACGTCGAAACGCATCCGGTAGTCATCGAGCTCGTCCTGGCTCAGGCTGCTCAGATCGCGCCGCATCTGCAGCGGCTCGGGGTGAGGCGAGGGCAGCGCGATGCGCTCTTCGGGATTCAACGGGTCATCGGCGCTGCGCCGCCACCCCTGATTGACCCACTGCCGGAACGTCTCGAGCGCCTGAGCGGGCCAGTATTCCGCCGGGTCGTCGGTCAACGGCATCTTGCGGCTGTGCAGGTATTGATAGATGCGGGCCGAGGCCGCTTTCACGCAGCCGTAGTCGCTGAGGTCGAGGTCGTACGCGCGCATGCAACCCATCCATTTGGCGCCGGTGTCTTTGCGTGTCGACATCGACATCCAATAGGGCGAGATGAAGAGCGCGAGAACGTCATCCAGCCAAGTCGGCTGCTGACCGATGCGCATGCTGTGTCTCCTGTAGCGAATCGTCCCGTTCGCCGCGGTGGCAGAAATGCCTGTCACGCTAAAAACGCAGGGGGTCGTTCGCGGTGGTGCGGGTTGCTGGTGAAGCCGGGCCTCGAAGCGTGGCGCATTGCGCCGTGTCATCAGACGCTGCAAGAACTCGCCGCTTCGAAGGCGAGGTGCAAGCCGGGGTGCCTGTCTCTGCGATCTGCTCACGGCGGGCAGATCGCAGACCCGACGCTGCGACCATTTGCGCAGCGAAGGCATCAGAAATACATCGAACGCTTTGCCTGTTTTCTATCTTTTCATATACGCGTAGTGTGGAAGGCATGCTGCCACTGATCGGCCGTTTGGTGGGGGTCAAGTTAGGGGTGGATGTCAGCACCGGCTTTCGGCTTGTGAAGGCCTCCTCTGACAAGCGTTTGAGCACTTGTCTGCGTTCAATGGCGAAGGCATTCGCATACGCTAAGTACGTCAGCAAGCTCTATCCAATACCCCGCGTTCTGAGCGCTCAATCGCAGCGTCATATCCCGATAGACCCGCGTACCTAACAAATTTCAGGAGATCCGCATGCCACTCAAAAATACAAGCCCCGCCGCGCCTTCTTCCACCTCGACCATCACCGGCACCGCCGCGCGGGCGCAGATTCATCGGCATCCTGGTGAAGCCTCTGCCGATGGCTTGCCAACGACACAGCCCTCGCCGCGCCGGCATGACGACGGCCCTCTTGAATCAATTGGCAAGGCCGTTACCGCGCCGATTCGCAATGGGGCCGACGATGAAGAGAAGATCGACCTTCCGAAGAACAAGCCATCGACGTCAGGATCTGCTCGCCGTTGATGAGGGAACGAGTGCCGCACTGACCGGTGGCGTTGCTTCCGACGCTCGTGCCCGACAACGGGGTGGACGGCATGACGGTGGCCGATGTCGATGGCGTGAAGATCGCAGGCGTGCTGTTCGATGCCGGCACGGTCAACAGCCAGGCCTTGTTGACGGTCGGCCCGGCGGCCTCATCGGCCAGCCATGCGGCGAACCCGATCACCATTCAAGACGTGTATTTCCGCATCGGCGGCGCGGTGGCCGGCAAGGCAATAAACAGCGTGATCATCAACAGCGCTAACACGATCATTGACCACATCTGGGCCTGGCGTGCCGACCATGGCATTTTCGCGACCGGATGGACCATCAACCCGGCCGACTATGGCTTGGTCGTCAACGGCAACAACGTGCTGGCCACCGGCCTGTTCTCGGAGCACTACGAAAAATACGCTGTGCTGTGGAACGGCGAAAACGGCAAGACGATCTTCTTCCAGAATGAGCTGCCATATGACGTGCCGAATCAAAGCGTCTGGATGAGCGGCGCCGGCAATGGTTATGCCTACAAAGTGGCCGATGGCGTCAAGACGCATGAGGGCTGGGGTCTGGGTGCGTACGGCTACTTCAACGCCAACCCGAGTGTCAACGCGGCGCGTGGCTTCGAAGTGCCGAACACGCCGGGGGTGCGTTTGCACGATGTGTTCACGGTTTCGCTGGGTGGTGTCGGCACGATCAGCCACGTCGTCAACAACACCGGCGACATCGCCCAGGGGCAATCGACGATTCCGGTGAACCTCGTCAGTTACCCATGATCGCGCGATAGCGATGCAAGTCCGGCCGGCGCCGCCCTTTGAGGGAGGCGCCGGTTTTCTTTTGGAGCTGGCCGTTTTGCGGCTTGACGTCAAACCAGGCCGCGAGCTTAGGTGGCGAGATTCAGGTAGCGATGGCCACCGGCAGCAAGCAGATCGGAAGA
>CAHJWV010000619.1 GCA_903643055.1 Burkholderiales bacterium
GCGGCACCGGCAGGATGTCTTCTTCGCCCGCAGATTCGCCCGGCCCGCCGGCCACAAGCGCCTGGGCCTGGGCCTGGGCCGGATCGTCCAACACCGGCTCACGCGGCTCGACGGTCGGCTGGCGCAGCTGCTGCGGGCTCGCCTTGCGCGCCTGCCAGGCGCTGTGCGCCACGACGCCGGCCAGCACCACGCCGCCCAGGCCGGTCAATGCAATCGTCAAACTGTTCATCAAGGTGCCTCGATCAGGCGGCTTCGACCATGCCGAACGCCGCTTCCATGTCGACGGCCACGATGCGCGACACGCCCTGTTCCTGCATGGTGACACCGATCAACTGCTCGGCCATCTCCATCGCAATCTTGTTGTGACTGATGAAGAGGAACTGGGTTCCCGACGACATCAGCTTGACGAGCTTGGCATAGCGCTCGGTGTTGGCATCGTCCAGCGGTGCGTCGACTTCGTCGAGCAGGCAAAACGGCGCCGGGTTGAGCTGGAAGATCGCGAACACCAGCGCAATCGCCGTCAGTGCCTTCTCGCCGCCCGACAGCAAATGGATCGTGCTGTTCTTCTTGCCTGGCGGCTGGGCCATCACCTGCACGCCCGCATCTAGGATCTCATCGCCGGTCATCACGAGCTTGGCCTGGCCACCACCGAACAGGCTCGGGAACATGCGGCCGAAATGCTCGTTGACCTGATTGAAGGTGTTGCCCAGCAGGTCGCGGGTTTCGAGGTCGATCTTGTGGATCGCATCTTCGAGCGTCTGGATCGCTTCGTTGAGATCGGCATTCTGCGAATCGAGAAAGGCCTTGCGCTCGCGCGAGGCGGTCAGTTCATCGAGCGCTGCCAGGTTCACCGCGCCCAGCGCAGTGATCTCGCGGTTGATGCGGTCGATCTCGCCCTGCAGGCCATGGAGCTTCACGCTGTGCTCGGCCACGCTTTGCGCGATCAGCTCCAGGTTGACGTTAGCGGCAGTCAGCTGCTCCATGAACTGGGCGCCGCCCAGTTGCGCAGCCTGCTCTTCGAGCTGCAGCTTGGTGATGCGGTCACGCAGCGGCTGCAGGCTTTGCTCATGTTGCAGGCGCTGCTCGTCGGCGCGGCGCATGCGCAGGCTGAGGTCGTCGTATTCGCTGCGCTTGGCGCCCAGCGCCGCTTCACGCTCCAGCTTCAAGGCCAGCGCCACATCAAGGCCGACCTGCGCCGAGGCATCGGTCAGCCGGGTCAATTCCTCGTGCAGTTGCACGGCCGACTGTTCATTGGCCGCCACCTGCTGAACCGCCGTCTCGATGCTGCGCTGCAGTTCGCCGCGCCGCGCCGCCAGCGCACGCGAAGCAAACTGCGCTTCCTGTGCCCGGCGCTCCAGCGAGCGCAATTGCTCGCGCGATTCGCTGAGCCGGCGCTCGGCGGTGATCACCGATTCGTCGAGTTCGGCATGACGCTCTTGCGTGGTCGCAAGCTGCATGTCGAGTTCTTCGAAGCGTGCTTCGCCGATCGCGCGCCGCTCATGCAACTCATCGAGCTGGCCGTCGATCTCGGCCAGTTCGTCATCGAGTTGCGCGCGGCGTGTGCTCGATTGCTCGGCCATCTGCGACAGGCGCAACAGTTCGACCTGCAACTGATGTGCGCGCGTCTGCGTCTCGCCGGCCTCGCGGCGCGCCGTCACGAGACGCTGCGAGGCGTCGGTATAAGCGGCCTCGGCGCGAATCAGCACGCTGCGCGCTTCTTCGGCGATCAGGGTCTGCGCCCGCGATTGGCGGCCGAGATTCTCGATTTCCTGCGCACGCGCCAGCATGCCGGCCTGCTCGGAATCGGGCGCGTAGAAGGCCACCGCGAACTGGCTCACCGCATGGCCTTCGCGGGTCATGATCACTTCGCCATGGCTCAGCCGCGCGCGCGCGGCCAGCGCTTCATCGATGTTCGAAGCGGTGTAAACACCTTCCAGCCAGTCGTGCAGCAAAGCCTTCAAGCCGGACTGATCCGCGCCGCCCAGACGCAGCAGATCGCTCAGGCGCGGCAGGCTCGACTGTGTGCTCACCGCGACCGTTTGCGGCGGCGTGTAGAACGCGAGCTTGGCCGGCGGCGCATCGCCGGCAAAGGCGCGCACGGTCTCGATGCGGCCGACCTCCAGCGCGTTGATGCGCTCGCGCAGCGCCGATTCGAGTGCGGTCTCCCAGCCGGCTTCGATGTGCACACGGGTCCACAAGCCTTGCAGGCCTTCGAGCCCGTGCTTGGCCAGCCAAGGCTTCAGCTTGCCTTCGGTCTGCACTTTTTCCTGCAGCGCGCGCAGCGCATCAAGGCGCGCGCTCAACTCGGCCTGCTTGCCGTTCTCGGCGTTGACCTGCTCCTGGCGCGCGCGGCGGTCGTCATCGAGCGCCGGCACCTGCTCGTTCAAGTCCTGCAGGCGGGCATCGGCCACGCTTTGGGCTTCTTCGGCCACACCGAACTGGCTTTTCAGCTCGGCCAGGCGCGCCACATCGGGCACCGCCAATTGGCGGCGCTCGCCATCGAGCCGCTCGCGCCGGCTGTTGAGCTGCTTGCGCTGCTCATCGATGTTGCGGCTGTCGGCGGCCAGCAATTGAATCTGCTGCTGAACGCCGGCCACGACGCTGCGCTGTTCGTTGCTCTTGTTCTGCGCCGCGCGAACGGCGTCTTCGATCGTCGGCAGGTTGCCTGCTTGCTCCTCGGCCTGCGCGGCCAGCAGCTCGCTCTGCTCATCGGCTTCGGCAATTTGCTCGGCGATGTGCTCCAGCTCGTCTTGCGCTGCAAGTTGCCGCTCGGACCATTGCTCGCTTTGCACCTTCAACTCGGCCAGCCGATGCTCGACGCGCTGCCGGCCTTCGACCACATAACGGATGCGCTCTTCCAGGCGGCTCACTTCGAGCGAGGCCTCGGCCAATGCGCCTTGCGCGTTGTGCAGCTCGTCGCTGGCGGCGTAATGCGCCTGGCGAATCGTCTCGAGTTCGGCCTCGCCATGGCGCAATTCCGCCATGCGTGACTCCAGCGCGTTAGTGGCCTCCAGCACGTCTTTCTTGACGCGCTCCTGTTCGGTGGCGGCGTCGCGATGCTTCAGGAACCACAGCTGGTGCAGCTTCAGCGTGCCAGCCTCCTGCAGGCCGCGATAACGGCTGGCCACCTCGGCCTGCTTCTCGAGCTTTTCGAGATTGGCGTTCAGCTCGCGCAAGATGTCTTCAACGCGCGTCAGGTTCTCGCGCGTGTCTTTCAGCCGGCTCTCGGTCTCGCGCCGGCGCTCTTTGTATTTCGAGACACCGGCCGCTTCTTCGAGGAACAGGCGCAGCTCTTCGGGCTTGCTCTCGATGATGCGGCTGATCGTGCCCTGGCCGATGATGGCGTAGGCGCGCGGGCCGAGGCCCGTGCCGAGGAACACGTCCTGGATGTCGCGGCGGCGCACAACCTGGTTGTTGATGAAGTAGCTGCTGGTGCCATCGCGCGTCAGCACGCGCTTGACGGCGATCTCGGTGAACTGGTTCCATTGGCCGCCAGCACGCGCATCTTCATTGCTGAACACCAGCTCGACGCTGGCGCGGCTGGCCGGCTTGCGATGGCCCGAGCCGTTGAAGATCACGTCTTGCATCGACTCGCCGCGCAGCTCGCTCGCCTTGCTCTCGCCAAGCACCCAGCGCACCGCATCCATGATGTTCGATTTGCCGCAGCCATTGGGCCCGACCACGCCCACCAACTGCCCCGGCAACTGGAAATTCGTGGGTTCGGCGAAGGACTTGAAGCCGGAGAGCTTGATGGAGTTCAAACGCATGAAGAGAGCGATCCCATCGGGCGCGGCGCGGAGGGCCGGTCACGCCTAAGTACTTGATTTGTCTTGGGAATCTCACGCTGACGCGAGCTTCTGGCGAGGCGCGATGATACCATCGCCCTCCCCCGCAAATGCCCTGCAAGCCCCTTCGAGAACCCCGACCGCCATGGCCAAGTTGTCTGCCAAAGTTGAGCTGCCCCAAACCAAACTTCGCAAGCCCAAGTCCGCCGCCCGGCCGGCAGCCGCCAGCGCTGACGTGACTGTGTCACAGCGTGAAAAGCCGAAGTCGGCCCCGAGCGCGCCGAGCAAACAGCTCGATGTGTTTCCGAACCCGAGCGCGCGTGACTATGTCATCCAGTTCCAGATCCCCGAGTTCACCTGCCACTGCCCGCTGACCGGCCAGCCCGACTTCGCGCACTTCACGATCGACATGATTGCCGACAAGCTGTGCATCGAGCTGAAGAGCCTGAAGATGTACATGTGGAGCTACCGCAACGAGGGCGCGTTCCACGAGAAGGTGACGAACGACATCCTCGATGACTTCGTGAAGGCCACTCACCCGCGCTTCATCCGCATCACCGCGAAGTGGTATGTGCGCGGCGGCATCTACACCAACGTGGTGGCCGAGCACCGCCAGAAAGACTGGAAGCCGCAGCCCACGGTGGACCTGCCGGCCCATGGCCACGAAGGCGGCCTGCTGCGCTGAACATGATGAAGCACGGGGCGAGCATCGAAACGCCTGCCCCGCGCCCGGCCTATCAAAAGTACGGCGTCACCGTGGCGGCAAGCGCGATCGATGGCCAGGGCGTGTTTGCCGCGGAAACGATCCCGGCGCGGCGCAAGATCGGCGAGATCCGCGGCGAGTCGATCAGCGTCGAGACGGCACGCATTCGCGCAACGCGCCATGAGCGGGTGATGATCGTCGAGCTGTCGCCCGATCACGCAATCGACTTCCACCGCTCCAGCGACCCGATGCGCTTCACCAACCACAGCTGTGCAGCGAACGCCCGGCTGTGCCTGCGCCAGGGGCGCGTCGAGTTTTATGCACTGCGTGGCATCGCGCTCGGCGAAGAGATCACCGTGAACTACGGCAGCTCGCACCATGACGGCCAACGGGCCTGCCAATGCGGCGCACCGAACTGCCTCGGGCGCCTTTAGCCGATCGGCTGCAGTGCCGCTGAACCAACGCGCGAATCGGCGCGATTTCAACGCGCCACGGGCCGCTCCGGCCGCTGCCTCAGTCAGTCTTGCAACGCCGGCATGCGCGGGTGCATCACCCTGAACCATAACGGCGGCACCATCGCAAGCCAGATGCTGCCGGCATAGCCGGTCGGCAACTGCGGGCCGGGCAACGCCTCCAGGCTGGGATAAGGTTTCCAGGCATGCAGGTGGTGATCGGAATGGCGCTGCAAATTGGCGAGAAAGGCGTTGGTCCAGCGGTGATCGGCATTCCACGCGTGATGCATCGTGAAAGGCTCGCGGCGGCCGTTGACGCTCGCGCGCTGCAAGCCATAGTGCTCGATGTAGTTGATGGCTTCGAGCAGGAACACTGCATAGGCCGATTGCACGATCCAGAACACCACGCCCTGCACACCGAAAACCGCAGCCACCACCACCAGCCACATCCCCTGCCCGGCCGTCGCCCAGGCCAAAGGGCTGGCCAGCCCATTGCGGCCCCGCTGCTGCAAACGCTTGGCTTCCAGATGCCAGGCGCTGCGCCAGCTGCCGCTCAAGGTGCGAGGTAGAAATCGCCACAGCGATTCGCCACGGCGTGCGCTGGCGGGGTCGTCCAGCGTGGCGGCTTTCGCATGGTGGCCGCGGTAATGCTCGACCATGAAATGGCTGTAGTTGACGCTGGCCATCAGCCACCAGGCCAGCACCCGATCGAACTTGGAACGCGAATGGCCCAGCTCATGCGCAAAGGTGATGCCCAGCGAGCCGGTGACCCCGCCGACCGCGAGGCCCAGCGCCACCAGGCCCACGCCATCGATGCCCTGGCCCGCCTGGCTGTTCGAGCGAATCAGCTCCAGCACCCCCACCAGCAGCGCGGTCTGCAGCAGCACATGAATGCGCAGGCACAGCGGGTGCCAGGCGCGCGGCGCCACGGCAGGCGGTGAATGCCGGCCTACCGGCAAAAGCTCCACCGCGGCGAGGCCGAGCTGAAACACCATCAGCACCGCCCAGGCCGCGAATGGTGAATGCCACGCGCCCAGCCCGATGGTCAGCGGCATCAGCCACGCAACGCAAAAGCGCGGCGGCATCCAGCCGCTCGATTTCGGCGGCGCCTGCTTGCTCGGCTGGAGGGGCAACGGTTCGACGGTGGGGGACTTCATGTCGCATCATCGACAGCGGCCTGGGCAGCGTCAATCCGGCGCGACACGCGGCCCCACCACCGTCCTTGATAATCGGCCGATGAATCCGCTGCTCGCCAAGCTCCACCCCTACCCTTTCGAGCGGCTGCGCGCGCTCACCCGCGACATCACGCCGAACCCGGCCCATCGGCCCATCAGCCTGGGCATGGGCGAGCCCAAGCACGCGACGCCCGAACTCGTGCTGCAAGCCATCACGCAAAGCCTGGGCGGGCTGGCGAGCTACCCAGCCACCGCCGGTGAGCCTGCGTTGCGCGAGGCTTGTGCCGACTGGGTAACACGCCGCTACGGCGTGAAGTTGGATGTGCTGACGCAAGTGCTGCCTGTGAACGGCACGCGCGAGGCCTTGTTTGCGCTGGCGCAAACAGTGATCGACCCACGCCGCCCCGCCGCGACTGTCGTCTGCCCGAATCCGTTCTATCAAATCTACGAAGGTGCTGCGCTGCTGGCCGGCGCCGAAACCTATTTCGTCAACAGCGACCCGGCCCGCAATTTCGCGGCCGATTGGGCCACGGTGCCAGCCGACGTGTGGGCGCGCACGCAATTGGTCTATGTCTGTTCACCGGGCAACCCGACCGGTGCGGTGATGCCGCTTTCCGAATGGAAGATGCTGTTCGAACTGAGCGCGCAGCACGGCTTCGTGATCGCCTCTGACGAGTGCTATTCCGAGATCTACTTCCGTGACGAGCCACCGCTCGGCTCACTCGAAGCCGCCACGCAACTCGGCTTCGGCGAGTTCAAGAACCTGATCGCACTGACCAGCCTGTCCAAGCGCTCAAACGTCCCGGGCATGCGCTCCGGCTTCGTGGCTGGCGACGCCGAGCTGATCCAGCAATTCCTGCTCTACCGCACCTATCACGGCAGCGCGATGTGCCCGACCTTGCAGCAAGCCAGCATCGCGGCCTGGAACGACGAAAGCCATGTGATCGCCAACCGCGACAAGTACCGAAAGAAATTCGCGCAAGTCACGCCGCTGCTGGCCGAGGTGCTGGAGGTGAAGCTGCCAGACGCCGGCTTCTACCTCTGGGCCTCAGTGGCAGACGGTAACGACATCGCCTTCGCGCGCGGCCTGCTCGCTCAATACAATGTGACGGTACTTCCGGGCAGCCTGCTGGCCCGCGATGCACATGGCATCAACCCCGGCGCCGGGCGCGTCCGGCTGGCGTTGGTGGCCGAAGTCGATGAATGCCTGGAAGCTGCGCGACGCATCGCCGCTTTTGCCGCCTCACCGATCCCCGCGCCCTGAGCGCACGCCCGCGTTTGCTTCCCGTTCCTTCATCTGCGATCTGCCATGACCCAAGAACTCCAGACCCTCATCGACCTCGCCTGGGAAGGCCGGGCGAGCCTCTCACCTCAAGCGGCCGACCCGAAGCTGCGTGAAGCGGTCGACGCCGTGATCAGCGACCTGAACAAGGGCCGCATCCGCGTCGCCGAACGCCGTGGTGTCGGTGACTGGTTCGTCAACCAATGGGTCAAGAAGGCCGTGTTGTTGTCTTTCCGCCTCAACGATAACCAGTTGTCACATGCCGGCGAGTTGGCTTTCTTCGACAAGGTCAAGACCAAGTTCTCGCAGATCGAAGAGGCCGAAGTACGCGCCGCAGGCGTTCGCATCGTGCCGCCGGCCGTGGCCCGCCATGGCAGCTTTCTGGGCAAGAACGTCGTGCTGATGCCGTCTTACGTGAACATCGGCGCTTATGTCGATGAAGGCACGATGGTCGATACCTGGGCCACCGTCGGCTCGTGCGCGCAGATCGGCAAGAACGTTCATTTGTCGGGCGGCGTGGGCATCGGCGGCGTGCTGGAGCCGCTGCAGGCCAACCCGACGATCATCGAAGACAACTGCTTCATCGGTGCGCGCTCCGAAGTCGTCGAAGGCGTGATCGTCGAAGAAAACTCGGTGCTCGGCATGGGCGTGTACCTCGGCCAGAGCACCCCGATCTATGACCGCGACAAAGACGAAGTCAGCTACGGCCGCATCCCTTCGGGCTCGGTCGTCGTGAGCGGCACCTTGCCCAAGGCAGGCGGCAAGTACAACCTCTATTGCGCCGTGATCGTCAAGCGCGTCGATGCACAGACGCGCTCGAAGACCAGCATCAACGAACTCCTCAGAAGCTGACCGGCGCCGGATGCAGCACCACGCTGCCGGCCATGGATCACGCATCACACATCACGCATCACTTGATCAAACGATGGGCTTGAAAGGACAGTCATGAGTACCCCGAACGAGGCCGGCAGCGGCGGCAACATGGAACGCGTGCTGCGGCTGATGGCCGACAAGAGCGCGTCCGACGTGTACCTGTCGGCGGCCACGCCCATCCTGATCAAGATCAACGGGCAGATCCTGCAGCTGAGCGATCAGGCCCTGACGGTGTCGCAGCCGCGCCAGTTGCTGAGCGAGTTGTTGACCCCCAGCCAGATGGAAGAGCTGGACGACATCGGCGAGCTCAACATCGGCATCGGCCTGACCGGCGTCGGCAGCTTCCGGCTCAGCGCGTTTCGCCAGCGCGGCTCGATTGCGGCG
Source organism: Burkholderiales bacterium (assembly GCA_903643055.1). The sequence continues at coordinate 8,655 of CAHJWV010000619.1, forward strand.
GTGTTCCGCTGCATCCCGCACAACATCCCGCAGCTCGGCACGCTGAACCTGCCGCCGATCCTCAGCAACCTGATCCTGGAAAAGCGCGGGCTGATCCTGCTTGTTGGCGCCACCGGTACCGGCAAGAGCACAACGCTCGCCTCGATGCTGGAGCGGCGCAACCAGCAGTTGGCCGGGCACATCCTGACCATCGAAGACCCGATCGAATTCATCTTCCACAACAAGCGCTCGATGGTGAACCAGCGCGAAGTGGGGCGTGACACACAGTCGCTGCAAGTCGCGCTGAAGAACGCGCTGCGCCAGGCGCCGGACTGCATCTACATCGGCGAAATCCGCGACCGTGAAACGATGACGATGGCGATCTCGTATGCGCTGTCGGGCCACCTGGTGGTGTCCACCCTGCACGCGAACAACAGCTATCACGCGCTCGGCCGGATCTTGTCGTTCTACACGCCCGAATCGCGCCCGGCCCTGCTGGCCGACCTGGCCGCCGGCCTGCGCTCGATCGTTTCGCAGCGACTGGTGCGTGCTTCGGCCGGCGGGCGCCGCCCGGCCGTCGAGGTGATGCTCAACACCAAACTGGTGTCGGAGCTGATCGAGCAAGGCGACTTCAACGGCGTCAAGGAAGCGATGGAGAAGTCGCTGGCCGAAGGCTCGCAGACCTTCGAGGCCGACCTGGCCCGCCTGATCCACGAAGGCGTGATCACGCGCGATGAAGGCCTGGCTTATGCCGATTCGCCGACCAACCTGATGTGGCGTTTGCAAAACGACATGGAGCCGGTGTCGCGCCTGACGCCGAAGAAGGAAGAGAACGACGACCAGCCGACGTTCACCGACATCACGCTTGAGGTGAACAGTGGGTTCATGCCGAGGTACTGAGGCCCCCACGTCGCGTAGCTCCTGCCCCCCGAGGGGGCGCCTCGCCTGAGCCCGGGGGACCCGGGCTCGGCGAGTGGCTTGATTTGCTTCGCCTTGCTCGCGCGATACTTTTGGCTTGCTCGCGCGACACGTCTTTCGATTCGCCCTTGCTTTTCCCTTATCGCTTGATG
>CAHJWV010000620.1 GCA_903643055.1 Burkholderiales bacterium
CTCACGAAGGTGGACGAGCCATGAATGAAACACCGAACGGGTTCGAGCAAGCCGTGGAAAACAACTGGAGCCTTGGGGTCATGGAGGCGACTCATCGCTACCAGGACATGCGATCGCTTGTCATTGAAGCCCTCCATTCGCTCAATGCGGAGTGCAGATCCGCTGCAGTCGCTGTGATGAATGAAGCCAACGATGCCGAGGCACACGATCTCGTCTTCGCGTTGGCCCATGACCCCGCTGCCCATGTACGAGAAGAGGTCCTTGAATACCTCGAGCAGTTTCCCAGCAAATCAGACGCTTCGTTACTGCTGGATCAGCTCATCTCAGGGCAGCACCCGTTCCTGGCATCCTCTGCATTGATCAAGCTCTGCGGCGGAATCGGCGAGCTCATCACAGAGGAAGACACCGATGAGCTTCCGGAAAAGATCCGAGCTTGGAAGAAGCTGCTTCGCACCCAAGGCCTCGTTGCCTGATCTTCGATCGAGAGAGGGCGGGCTGACAGTCCATCGTTAGCTCGTGCCGTAAAGTCGGGCCTGGTGCCCAGCGAAGCTTCGAGGTTGAGCCGTAAGCCATCTCCGCGCATCAGACAACGCCCATGTCAAAACGATGGGCCGCCATCGGCGCCCGGTCTCACCGCACCTGAAGCACACCCACCCCCTGCCCTCTCCGATGACGCCCACGCTTTACACCATCGCCGTCCCCGACGCCGCACTCGCCGACCTGAAGCAACGCCTCGCCGCCACACGCTGGCCCGATGACCTTTGCGCTGAGCCCTGGGCCGATGGCACACCGGCCGCGCTGCTGCAACGCATCGTCGCGCACTGGCATGAACGCTATGACTGGCGTGCCGTGGAGCGCCACCTGAACCGGATACCGCAATTCCAGATCGAGATCGATGGCCAGCGCATTCACTATCTTCATGCACGCGGCGTCGATGCCGATTCAGCGCCACTGGTCATCACACACGGTTGGCCAGGCTCTTTTGTCGAGATGCTGGGCTTGCTGCCGCTGCTGATCGACCCGGCCGCGCATGGCCTGCCAGATACGCGCAGCTTCGACGTGATCGTGCCCTCGTTGCCCGGCTTCGGCTTCTCGGCCGCGCCGGTGCGGCGCGGCATCAACAGCCGTGCGATCGCCGGCCTGTGGCATCAATTGATGGGCGCGTTGGGCCACACGCGCTACTTCGCGCAAGGCGGCGACATCGGCTCCGGCGTCAGCACCTGGCTGGCCCGCCTCTTTCCGCAAGCCGTGCGGGGACTGCATCTGAACTTCGTGTCCGGCAGCTACCAGCCGCCCTTGGGCGATGGGCAACGCCCGCTGTCGCAAGCCGAGTCGGCCTGGCTCGCGCAGCGTGGCCTGTGGGCAGAACGCGAAGGCGGCTACAGCCACGTTCAGGCCACCAAGCCGCAATCGTTGGCCTACGGCCTGACCGACTCGCCCGCCGGGCTGGCCGGCTGGATCCTGGAGAAATTCCAGACCTGGAGCGACAGCCCCGGCGATCTGCTCGACCGCTTTACGATCGACGAGTTGCTGACCAACCTGTCGGTGTACTGGTTCTCGGGCCAAGTCGCTTCAACCCTGCGCATCTACAAGGAAAACTCGGCTGAGCCGCTTCGTTTTGCGCCGGGCGAACGCATCGCACCGCCACTTTCCTATGCGCAGTTCCCGAAGGAGATCGTCACGCCGCCACGCGAGTGGGTCGAGCGCGTGTTCGACGTCGCCCGCTGGACGCAGATGCCGGGCCGGCGGCCATTTCGCAGCACTGGAGCAGCCCGTGGCGCTGGCACGCGACATTCACGCGTCGTTCGCCGCTTTGCGTTGAGCTGCGCGCAGTGGCATCGCTGATGAGATCTCAACGCACCCATCACTACCCATGACCACCAAAAAGGTTGTTCCCGAACTTCTTTGCCTGAACATCAAAGCGTCGTTGGCTTTCTATACCGAGACGCTGGGCTTCTCTCTTCTGTATGAGCGCCCCGCAGAAGCATTTGCCTACCTGTCTCTGGCGGGAGTGGACTTCATGCTTGAGCAGTTGGATGGCCCTGGCAGGCGTTGGATTACCGGTGAATTGAGCCGGCCACTTGGCAGGGGCGTCAATTTCCAGATTGAAGTCGACAACGTGGTAACGCTGTATGCCCGTGTTCAAGAACGCTCGCCCGGCGCTGTCTATCTTCCCCTCGAAGACAAAGACTATCTGTGTGGCAGCAAGATTTCCACCAACCGTCAGTTCATCGCTCAAGACCCCGATGGCTATCTGCTGCGATTTGCAGAATTTGGAAGCTCTTCCTGCGCTTCAGAGCCCGTGGCGGCTTGAAATGCCATGCCAGATCCAGGGCCTGAACATGGCGCTTCTCGTCACAGCTTTCAGTTGAACCCCACATTCGGCAGCATGTTGTTTAACGCCTGGGGATTACCTTGGTCAGTTTAACGATGCTGCCAGCTCGGATAACGTTGCGAGACATACCCAGTATGAGATGCCCGACTTGGTTAGAAGAGAGCCCGCCATGAATCCTAAAGACCTCAACGCGGTGGCTGACCCCGGCCTTCAAACGCCCCTGACGAATTCAGCATTTGTGGTGGGTCAGCTTCTGGCGCTCAGTCAGGATGGCAAAACAGCCTACGTCGGTCAGCCAGACATTCCAGATCAGGCGGCAGTGGCGGCCGAAACAACGGTCGATCTTCATGCGCATCACATTGGGCAGCGTGTCGTGGTCCTGCTGCCATCCGCTCCTGCCCAGCGGGGTGTCGTCATCGGCGTGGTAAGCCCATCCGGATGGCCGCTCGACAAGCCGCCTCAGGGCGTCGAGGTCTTGGCCAACGGGCAGCGCTTGGTTGTGAGCGCGCAGCGTGAGGTTGTGCTTCGTTGCGGCCAAGCATCATTGACGCTGCATGAAGACGGGTGCATCGAATTAAGAGGGACATCGATCCTGACCCATGCACAAGGAGCCAATCGCATTCGTGGCGGCTCCGTGCAGTTGAACTGACTCGTGCCCACCGTGGAAGCGCTGTGGCCGCGACTTGGCTTCGCACCGTCCGACATCTCGCGCTTGGTTCATCACCGCATTGTTGGCATCCATGCCAGCGAAGCTGCTTTTCTTTGGCATCAACGGAATGCGGCGATCAAGTCGTCGAACCATGCTCTCAAGCATCTTGCCCGGGTCGACCAAAGACTCAATGCTCATCTGCGCGGTCTCCAGGTGGCCGGCACCATCGGATGGACGACGGCTCGCGCGGAACTTGCGAACCTGTCTGCCGGCAGTGTCTTCGTCGCAAGCTTCCTCGCCTATGCCCAGCAACACCGTGAGTCGATGTTGTCAACACTTCAACTCGTGCTTGCCCAGCCCGAGGTCGAAGAGGGCTTCGTCGACGCACTCTGCTGGTTAGACGCTCCGCAGTTGATTGAACCACTAGCGCGCCTGGCGACTTCCAGGCTGGCAGCGCATCGCCGGCTCGCGCTGAAGGTGTGCAGCTTCCATCGTCGGGCCAGCAATGTGCAGATCTCGGATGCGCTTGGGGATGATGTCCCGGCGCTGCGCGCCCTGGCACTGCGCACCATTGGCGAGCTTCAGTTGACCGCCTTCGCTGCGACGGCACAGGCCGCCGACGCGGATGAGGATGGCGCATGCCGCTTCTGGGCTGCCTATGCCTGCGCGCTCCTGGGTTCGCAGGACCATGCCAAGCGAACATGGGAGCTTCGCTCCCAGCCCGGCAGCAGCCTTGAGGCCGCTCGCGAAGTTGCCTTCCGATTTGCAGACCGCACATGGGCGTCTGAGGCAATCCGCGAGCTGCTCCGCAGTCCAGGGTCAAAGCGGGAAGCAATCCAGGCCATTGGCACTCTCGGTGATCCTGTCTCGGTACCTTGGCTCATTGACCAGATGGATGGGCCGCACGCTGGCATTGCCGGAGAAGCTTATACAGCCATCACCGGTGCCGATCTGGCGTTGCTCGACTTGATCCGAGATCGGCCGGAGGATGCCACCGAGCAACATCCGGCCGATGATGACCTTCCCTGGCCGGATCCCGATGCGGTACGAGCGCACTGGGCCCAATGTGCTGTAGCGGGAAGGCGCGAGCGCTGTCTGGGCGGCCTGCCCGCGTCAGCCGCCGCTGCACTGCAGGTGCTTTGCACCGGCTACCAGCGCCAGCGCTTCGGTGCCGCTTACGAACGAATGCGCCATGCCCCATCTGCCATGCTGTTTCCGAGCCATGCTCG
>CAHJWV010000621.1 GCA_903643055.1 Burkholderiales bacterium
AACCCCGTCGGTTTGGGTTGGAAAGGCGCTTCCTCAGCTGATCCGGCAATGAATTCGCTCACGCCTAACATCGAATACGCTGACCTGCATGATGCCCGCCGAGGCAAGTTCACATTGGCTGCCGGCCTGGGGCCTATCGCAAGAAGCTGGTTTCCACGATTGTCGTTTGCGGGTACGTACGACAAAGAATGGCTGGAGTCGACCTGGCCCTTATCTCCCATAGACTTCGACCCATTGTTTTACCAAGCGGCGCCTTTAGATCAGCAAACCGAACGTGTCTTGGGTGGGGAGCTGGTCGAACTCAACCATGTCACGTCTGACGGCCTCTGGCGCTTTCGCTTGCCGACGCTGGATGTGCCCATGCATGCGGTCTATGAAGATCGAGTTGAATCACTGCCAGTGAGGGTCGATACCGTGGCCATTGATGCGAATCGAGGCATCGTCAACTTGAAGTTCCGGCTGTCGTTTCGCCATGTGCGCAACGCACCTCGGCTTCGCTTCATCGTTGTCGGGCATGCCACGCCCGCATGGTTGTCGGCCAAGCGAAATGGGAAAACGTGGTTGTCGCGTGGTCACCCGCCAGTGACGGGAGCTCCGCTCTTCCAGGCAGCGCCGGTATGAGTCTGCCCCTTTTGCTGATCGGTGGAGGCGCTGTGAGCCCAATCGGATTGGATCGAGCTCAAACCTGCGCGGGCATTCGGGCGCGCATGGCGCGTTTTGAAGACGCACGGCGCAACAAGCCGTTCGGTGAGACACAAGCTGTCGCCAGGGTGCCAGCACACTGGCAGCTGCGAATCACGCACATGGATTGGCTCGTCAACATGGCTGCGCGCGCGGTGCGGGAGGTTGTTGATCGACAGTCTTTGCAAACGGATCGGGCCGCGTTGGTTCTCATCCCGCCGGAATCGTTTCGCCAAAACGCGTTCGCCGAGGCGGGAGATTCGCCTGCCGAAGGAGCGCTGCTTGGATTGGCCGGGCGCGTGGTGAAAAAATTGGGGTTGCCGTTTGTCGCTGTAGAGCAAACGATCCAAGGAGGTGCCGCCGCGCTAGCGCTTGCGCTTGATCTGGCTCATCAGTTCATCAGCCGGCGTGAGGCAACGCATGTTCTGGTCCTATCTGCCGACAGCTACGTCATGGACAGCGAGTTCAACCGCCTTGATGCAGCAGGTCGACTGCGCACCAACAAAACGGCTCAAGGGCTCACGCCGGGCGAAGGGGCAGCCTGCGCACTTCTCACGTCAGCGGACAGTGCAACCGCGCTTGAACCTTCCGCGTTGATCCTCGGTTGGTCAACCGCTGAAGAGTCATGCAGCGCGCTTTCCCCAGACCACTCTCAGGGAAAGGCGCTTGTGGCATCGCTTCGTGAGGCTGCGGCAAAGGCGGGCATTGATGAGGCCGAACTCGGCTGGTCTTTGTCTAACAACAACGGAGAGCGGTATGCCGCCTGGGAGTCAATCTTGGCTCACACGCGGTACTACCGAACCCGTCGCGAACGCCTGATCAGCGTGTTGCCAGCCATGTCGGTGGGTGAGGCCGGGGCGTCTGCAGGACCGCTCGCTTTGCTCGCATGTGCCCATCGCTATTCATATCTCGACCGCAAGCCGAGATCTGCTTGCGCCATGATTGAACTTGCATCCGAGGCGGGTGGACGTACAGCATGTGTGGTGGCGCCAACTGGAGTGGCGCGATGATCGCCGTGATCGAGGATCTGGTGGGCCAATATGCCGAACAGGCTGCGTTCGCATGGACGCAGCGGGCGCGGGCGGTTTGTTCGGCCCCGTTCAAATTGAGTGAATTGGCCGAGGTCGATGAACGCCTTGCCGCCTATATCGAGTGTCTTCATGCATCCAGTTCCTCGGGGTGGCGGCATGCCCGGGAAGCCTTGGTGGACTGCCCCGGTCCGGGTGAAGCCTTCGTCGCGGGAGTGCTCGCGCTTGAGACTTGCGATGCTGCTGCGCTCGACTTGGTGATCACGGTTGCCGAGGCGTCGCCCCAAGCGCTACCCGGCGTTGTTTCGGCCTTTGGTTGGGTTCAGCCCACGCTGCTTCGTGGCATTGTTTCCAATCTGATCGGTTCGTCATCGGCGTCGCAAACGTTCATCGGCGTGGCAGCCTGCGTGCTGCACGGCGTCTCACCCTACAACGCGTCCACGCACCTGATCAACCATCCAGTCGACATGGTCCGAGCTCGTGCGCTTCGGGCGGCGGGTGAGCTTGGAGAAGTTGCTCGGTTGAACGAATGTCTCGACCACCTCCGTGACACGAGTGAGCTCTGCCGAACTTGGGCCGCATGGTCTGCCGTGCTGTTGGGCGATCGGCGTGTTGGCCTCGATTCCCTCGCAAGTGAGGCGGTGACTCGGCCTGGCGGCGTGGCCTTTGATTTGTTGCTGCAGGTACTTCCACCAGCCGATGCCCATGCATGGCTGCGATCCCTTGCTTCAAAAGGTGTCAGCCTGCGAACATTGCTGCGCGGCAGCGGGCGCATCGGTGACGCGGCTTATGTACCTTGGTTGTTGGACAGGATGACCGAGCCCGACTCAGCCCAGGCTGCAGGTGAAGCATTCGCCCTGATCACCGGCGCCGATCTGTGCGAAGCACCTCTTTGCGGTCAACGGCTTGAAGGCGCGCGTTCAGGTCCCACGGACGATCCAGACGACCCTGATGTTGAACTGGATTCAGACGGTGAACTACCTTGGCCAAACCATGCTGCAGTGACGGCTTGGTGGCAGGAACATCGAACCGATTTTTCTCCTGGTTCTCGGCGATTTCTGGGGCAGGAATTTTCGCGCGAAGCTCTGGAGCTGGTGCTGATCGATGGCTATCAGATGCATCGCCTACTGGCTGCCCAGGCGCTCGCGGTTCTTCAGCCTGGCAGGCCGCTGTTCAATGTGGCTGCGCCATCGCGCAGACAGTTTGATTCGATTGAGACGATGAAATAAGAGCGTTTGATCAGCCTGCCAGAGGTAATCAGGCCGCTCTTGATATCCAGCGGAAGGGCGCAAGTGCGGTAGACGCGTTCTCTCATCGCAGCCTCCGGCATAACCTGATGTGATCATGGAGGAGGCAACCTCTCTCGAACTGGGGAAGGCTGGCGGTGTACCAGCACCCTCTATCGGCTTGACGCGTTTCGGCAGAGTGTTCTTGACTGCTTCATGCTGCCGGGTCCATTGAGAGGTCATGTTCATCTGAATGAGTGGTAATTGAGTGCGCTACGTTATGAAGTTAGTCTAATGATGGAAATTCGTAGTCAACTCAGAGGAGCACTCACCAGTTTTGAGGAGGCTTGGCGTGCCAGCTCCTCATAGCATTTTCGAATGCTTAACTGAGGGCTCATCCATGAACTTATCTCGTTTGTTTCGCTGGGGTCGCACGGTCGCCTGGGTTTCCATCACAGCGGTGCTGGTGGCCTGCGGAGGGGGTGAAGATGAAGAAGCGGTTTCAGCCGCACCTTCCGAAGTACCCAATGAAGTCATGCGCAGCGATTTGAAAGCCAATGCACGCGATCCCTTGGCGATTCAGGTTGGCGGTGATGCGACAGCCTTGAAGGGGGTCACCATCGAAGTGCCGGTCGGTGCGGTCATTGAAGATGCGCAGATTCAGATCGGATACGAAGATTCGCTGCCCATTCTGCTGAGCAAGGAGGCTTTGGATGCTGGTGGCACGCAGGTGTCCAAGGTATTGATGCTGAAAGTGGCCGGCGGCAAGGACCACACCTTCAACCAACCCGTCGTGGTGACCATGCCCTACGACGTCAAGACCGCAGGCGACATGCCACCTGCGGTGTTCTATGTCGATGAGGCGGCCCAGCGTTATCAGGCCGTCTCGGTGATCGCAGTCGACCGGGCTGCGGGCACGGTGAGTTTCCGCACCTCGCACTTCAGCAGCTTCGTAGCGCTGGTGTTGCTCAAGATGAACATCGAGCCTGAAGTGAAGACCGGTTTTGCACTCGGCTCGGATTCCATCTTGCATCCCAACTTTGGTTCGTACCAATACGGTGGGCACTGTGCCGCCTTTGCCTCGCTGTCCACTTACTACTTTCGGAACCAAGGAACGCAGCGTCTCTACGCCTTTGCGCAGGAAGATGCCGTGGAGCAGCCTGCCGATGACGAGATCACCCGTTCGGCGCTGGCTTTGGCGTATGGAGTGATCAGCAGCAAGTGGGCCAGCGTGGCCGGCAGCATCGTGATTCCCGCTGCGGTAGATACCGGCCGGCTGATGCTGCAGTCAATGATCATGACCGGCCAGCCATTGCACCTGGTGATGCACTCTAACGACCCAGCCGCTGGCGGCCATTCCGTGACCGTTTACGGCTATGACGCTGCGGCCAAAGCATTCCGCATCTATGACTCCAACTTCCCCAAGACAGAGGTGAGTTTTCCTTGGAAATTGACAGGGGGCTTCGGTACCTATTCGCGTGCTGCGAGCTATCCCGCGAAGATGTTCGACTATGTGGGCTACGCCACTGACGATACCTTTGCCGCGCCTGCGCAGTTTGCCAAGATCCTTGCCGACTGGAAGGACGGCAAGCTGGCCGATTACTTCAAGAACCTGAGCATCATTGATCCGAAGGAGGGGGCGGCGAAGGTTCTCGACATCAAGGCCGAACTATCGGTGGTGATTCCCTATGAGGATTCACAAACCCTGCAAGGCCAGTTCACGCGCCCGCCCGGCAGCACCCACCCGGTGTTCCTGCACGTGTACAAGGACGGCGTCAATCAAGGTGATGGCACGCCGATCGGCGCCGATGGCAAGTTCACGATCAGCTTCCCTACAAAGTTAGAAAACAAAGTCGAATTGATGTTGCTCGTG
>CAHJWV010000622.1 GCA_903643055.1 Burkholderiales bacterium
CACGCCGCCCGACGCTCCGCTCGATGCGATGGACGACTTGCTTCGCCCCGGGCAGTTTTCCGCCACCGCCATCCAGCAGCCCTTGGCTGCATTCCAGACGACACGAAAGACATGGTTCAGCGAGGGACGGTGCATGGACAACTCCTGTCGAAAGTAAAGAACAAGAGACGGCCCCACCCGCAACGCACGATCGGCATGGCGCGGCCAGGGCGGTCTCAGCTCATCGAAGGCAAGATCGGCGAAGCTGCACAGGGCGGCTGCGCACGGGATTCAACCCAGGCGTGAAGAACCGGGCGGCGGCAGGCTCTCAGGAGAAAGGAACGAGCGGGATGGTCGGTCGCTGCCCGCCTGCCTGAGCGGGGCCTGTCACCTCGATCAAGGCGGGCGTCATCGGGCAGCGCTTGCCACCACACCCCGGCTGTGGCCCAGGGCAAGCCTGCTGACGTCCATCGTCTCCGATCGGCGCGGTCGCGCAATTCATGCGGTCATCAGGGAACATTCGTCTGCTCCTCGAAAGTTGGCGACATTCAAGCGAAGGTCATCGACACACCGATGGCATTCGTTTGACAGCGAACTGAGCCAGCTATTAGAAGAATGTGGGCCGACTTTGACTGCCGCATCTAGGTGTGTCAACCAGTAACTGGCGAAGCACCTAGAGCTAGGGGAGTGCAATCACTCTGGCCGTTAGCAATCCAGCCGGTGTCGGTCACGGCATGCGGGAAGGGACTCGGCAGACGCTGGCGACTGGGGCCCTCTGGCCGGCAAGGCTGAACTCCACGGTGCATGGAGCCGCCCGGTTCGTTCCGGGCTGCGAGAGGGCGAGCGGGATCTTCAAGGCGTGCCCTTGCAGGCCGCGTCTCAGCTGGCCGCGTCAGCGGCCAGCGTTGATCAGGGTGCGAGTGGTGCGGTGAAGGTCGCCTTCACCGGCCTTCTTCACCGGACCTCGAAGGTGGCCGTCAGTCCTGCGGTCGAACTGCCGCCAACGTACATATCAAAGACCGTCGCGTCCTGGACGAAGCTGCGCGTGGACGCGGCCCAGTAGCGCAGCTCCTCGGCCGGCAACGTGAAGTGGACGGTGCGCGTCTCACCCGCAGCCAGCGTCACGCGTTCGAAGCCCTTGAGTTCGCGCACCGGCCGCGCAGCCGTGCCATGGCGTTGGTGGATGTAGAGCTGCGCCACTTCGTCGGCCTCGCGCGAGCCGGTGTTGCTGACGTCGACAGACACCGACACGGCCTCTCCGATCGCTACGCGCTGTGCCCCGATCTTCAGGTTCGAGAAGCCGAAGCTGGAATAGCTGAGCCCAAAACCGAACGGATACAGCGGCGAGTTCGGCTCGTTCCAGTAGCGCTCTTCGTAGGTCGCGGGCTGGTGCGTGCGCAGATGGGCATAGGGCAGCGGGATCTGGCCGATGTTGCGGGGCCAGTTGAACGGCAGCTTGCCGCCGGGCGACACCTCGCCGAACAGCACATTGGCCACGGCCGCCCCGCCTTGCGTGCCGGGATACCAGATGCCCAGCACAGCGGTCGGCTGGCTTCCTTTGAGGTCCAGCGGACGTGCGCTCATCAACAGCAGCACGACCGGCTTGCCGGTGGCGATCACGGCGTCGAGCAGATCCTGCTGGCGGCCTGGCAGGTCGAGCGACGAACGCGAGGCATGTTCGCCGATCATGACCTGGCCTTCGCCGAGCACCAGCACGGCGACATCGGCGGCTTGCGCCAACGCGACCGCGCGGCGGATCTCGGCGTCGTCATCGACCTGCACGCCCGGCACCACCGGGTGCGGAGGCATCTCGAAGATCGACTGGTGCAGGCGCTTGGTCATGCTGACGCCGGGCGAGTAATCCACCCGCACGCTGCTGCCGAGCTTGGCCCGGATGCCGGCCAGCACGGTAACGGTCTCTTTGTCGTCCTGGTCGAAGACCCAGGGGCCGACGGTGTCGCGGGCCGAGTCGGCCAGCGGGCCGATCACCGCAATCGATTGAAGCGCGCTGGCCTTCAGCGGCAACACATTGCCTTCATTGCGCAGCAGCACCGCGGTGCGCTCGGCAGCGATGCGCGCGGCAACGCGGTGCGCCGGATCGTTCAGCACGCGGTGTGCCTCATCAACGTCGACATACGGGTTCTCGAACAGACCGAGGCGGATCTTGACCTCCAGCAGGCGGCGCACCGCGGTGTCGATCGCCTCGACCGAGACCTTGCCTTCCGCCACCGACTGCGGCAGCGTCTTGAACGACGCAGCGCCGAAGGGCGGTGCCATTTCCAGGTCGACGCCCGCGGTGAGCGCGCGAACGCCGGCGTCTTCGAGGCTGGACGCGAACTCCTGGGTCTTCAGGTCATGGGCCGAGCCGGCATCGGTGACGACGAAGCCCTTGAAGCCCCAAGTCTCGCGCAGCACCTGCGTCAGCAGCCAATGGTTGCCCGTGGCCGGCACGCCGTTGAGCCCCATGTAGGCGCTCATGATGTTGCCGGCGCCGGCATCCACCGCCGCCTTGAAGGGCTTCAGGTAGACGTTCCACAGCTCGCTGTCGGACAGGTTGACCTCGTCGTAATCGCGCCCGCCGATGGACGCACCGTAGCCCGCGAAGTGCTTCGGTCCCGCAACGACCTGGCCCGGGTTGCCATAGCTCTTGCCCTGGAAGCCGCGCACTTGCGCGGCCGCCATCACGCTGCCGAGGTAAGGATCTTCGCCGGCGCCTTCGATCATGCGGCCCCAGCGCGGGTCACGCGCGATGTCGACGTTCGGCGCAAAGGTCCAGTGCAGGCCGACGGCGCGCGCCTCGCGTGCGGCCACGCGCTGACCGTCTTCTGCGAGCTTCGGGTCCCAGCTGGCGGCCACCGCGATCGGCACCGGAAAGATGGTGCGCAGGCCGTGGATCACGTCATAGCCAAACAGCAGGGGAATCTTCAGGCGGGTCTTTTCGACGGCGAGGCGCTGCAGGCGATTGGTCTCGACCGGATCGCGCACGAACAGCAGCGAGCCGGCACGTGCCGCCGCCACTTCACTTTCGACGCGCGCCGAATCCTCGGTGGCGTTGATGAAGTCGAAATACTGGGTGAGCTGGCCCGCCTTTTCCTCCAGCGTCATCTGCGCAATCAACGCATCGGCGCGGGCGCGCACCACCTCGTCACCGAGTGCGTGCGAGTTGGAGTTGGAGGTGGCGGCGGTGGACGGGGTCACAGAAGCGGGTTTCATGAGGAAGCTCCAGAGAACTGCAAGCAGAGAACTGCGAGTTGAGTCGGTGTTGTTGGAATGAATTATCGACGCCCTGCCCGCGCCGCAAAACCGGCTGTGAAACGGGCATGAGCTCTCGAGGTTGAGCAGCGTGCATCAAACGGGTATCAAACAGATCTGACACAGAACGGCGGCCAGCGTGCGCTGAGGGCCGTACAGCCCAGGGCCAGCGCGGCACAGGCCGCGCAGCTCGTGCGGACGGCATGGACCACGCCCTCTTTCAGCACAGCCCACAGCGCATCAGGCTCGACGCCGGCATGCAGCGCCACCTGCCGCCACTTCAAAAGTTCGGCAGGCTGCAAGAGCATGCGCAACAGCACCTGCAACAGCACCTGCAACAGCGCCTGCGGCGAGCCCAGCAAGGCATCAAAGGCCGGAGGGTACAACGGCGATGAGCCTGATGCGCCATCGACCGAGCTGCGAAATACCGCAACCCAAGGCACCGCCCCATGCGGCACCGAGCAGCCCGCTGATCAAGCTCGAAACCTGCCCCAGCCCCAGCCTGCCCTTCTCGCGTCGAGTCAGCGAGGTGCAGGTGTGAATCGAACGCGTGTCGACAAAGGCCCATATCCGGCACCGCGCTGCGAGTCGCCCGAGTAGCTCCTGCAGCCGCGGCTCCACACCCACCAGCCCTGACCCCTAAACCAGCGCCAGCCCGACGTTCCACGGCGGCGGGTCGGTGATGCGCTGCGCCAAAAAGTCGATGAAGCTGCGGGCCTTTCGGGGCAGGTGGTCGCGCGGCCGCGGCTCAAGCGGCCTCCCCTGCCTTACCTCATGGGCCAGGCCGACGAACGGCCGCGCCTTGCTTCGCCATGACCGGACCCGCGCGGGGCGATCGACATTGCCCCGCCCATGGACACGCGTTGGAAGCACAAACCGCCCCGAAGCGGGCGTTGCGTTTTCCTTGAACCGGAATAAGTTTCCCGCATCATTGACAGCGAAGATCCTGGTCATCCAACACGACGCCACCCTCTGTCACGTCATGAACGCTGCACTGCAGCGCGTTGGCCATCAGGTCAAACTATGCCGTGACATTGAAGAAGGTCTGATCCAGGCGCTGAAAGGCGAATGCGACCTTTTGCTGCGGGATGAGGCTTTGGCGGGGCGCCAATGGCGCCGACATCTTGACCAGCGTGCGCGCTCACAAACAGCACATGTCGGTCATGATGTTGTTGACCCAAGTGACATCGACGGCCGCGTCAAAGCCTTGAGCCATGCCGATGACTACCTCGGCAAACCTTTCGCATCGAGTGAGCTGCTGCGCCGTGTTCAAGCCTTGCTCACACACAACCGACCAATACCACCGCTCAAACTGAAGGTTAGCGATTTACAATTGGACCTGATCACGCGACAGGTCACGCGCGCCAATCGAGTCATCAAGCTGACGCTGCGCGAATCCGAGATCCTGGAGTATTTGATGCGTCAGAACGGGCGCGTTGTTTCGCGGGCGATGCTGACGCTCTTAGCCATACTTCGGCGCCTGACCAAGCCAACCTGCTGCGCACCGCCGTACTCAGCATGTCGACACGCCGCGTCGAGTCAGCCGCAGGGCTTCAGTACATCCTGCTGTGATTGAAGGCGACCTTCGCTGAGTTTTGAGATAAGAGGTGAGAACCCGTTTCGACAGAAAATGCACTCGGAAGTGACGTGTCAGCGATCATCACTGGAAATGAGGTCATTGAGTGTTGACTGCTGTACCGGCTTGATGCCGCGCCCCTGATGCCCGTTCACTGACCGCTTCTTGCAAACGGGGTTGCCCTGTGGCTCTTTGAAAATACAAAACCGGAACGCCTTGAGCTTGCCATCGGCCTCGATGATCTCGATCGATGAAATTGCGGGGCCATGAAAGCAGTTGTCTCCGAAGACCGTGCCCACGACCAGTGGCTGACCATTTCGAAAAATCGAAATTGAAACCGGCGGCTGAGCGCCACACATGCCGCCCTCGCTGAAGGCCCCGCGCTGGCCGATGACTTGGTAGTTGGTATTGCCGAGCTGGCAACGCATCGGCAGATTGGGCTCCGAGAAAAAATCATCGTTCGCATCGATGTACTTCAGCGCGAACGATGAGGTCTTTGCATTGCACACGAGTTCTGCCATCGCCACCCGAGAAGCTTCGGCTTTCACTGCAGGCCCGGATGCAGCCAGGCAGAGCAAAAATAGACAGGGCAACTTCATAAACACCAGCTTGGAGCTAAGAGGCGAAGCTTGGCCGACCATCAAAGGCAAACACCTCAAAATGGAGCTTCTGAAGTCACGCGTTAGTTGCCCAAGCGAGCTCGGAGGACGCCACGGTCACGCGGGGTCCATAGCTGTCAAGGTTTGCAAGGGTCGCGTTGTGATGCGCCGAAATCTGAGCAGCAGACAGAACGCCGTTGTCAAGCGTGGTGTGGCCATCTGCGATCAAGGTGACGGGATAGCCAAGTGACAACGCTACGCGAACGGTCGAATCCACGCAGAATTCACTTTGCATTCCGCAAACCATCAAATGGTCAACACCGCGGTTGCGCAAAATCGAGTTCAGCTCTGTCCGGTAAAACGCGTCGGACCCCGTCTTGCGGATTCGGATGTCGTCGGGCCCGAATGACAGATGCTCCCACAGCTTCCAGCCCTCGTTGCCATAGGCCATCGGCCCTTCGAGCTCCTCATGCTGGACCATCACCACCGGCAGGGTCGCAAGCCTGGCCTTGCCAGACAGCATGTTGATGCGAGTCACAACTGTCATGGTCCAATTTAATCGGACACCTCGATGAGGGCCAGTAGCCAGTAGCCCTGAGAGCAAGACGAACATGAC
>CAHJWV010000623.1 GCA_903643055.1 Burkholderiales bacterium
CCCCCGCGAAAGTTCATCGCCCGCCGGTACCAGGCATGGAACTGCTCCATGCCGTCTTCCATCGGGGTCTGATAAGGGCCGGCTTCGTTGTCGCCCCGGTCGTGCAGCGCGCGGCGGCCGGCGTCCATGCGCAGCGCAATCTCGTCGTCTTCGCGGCAGGTTTCCATGTAAGCGGCCTGCTCGGCTTCGACGAATTCACGCTCGAAGGCGACGATCTCTTCGGGGTAGAAAAACTCCACCACGTTGAGAGTTTTTTGCGGGCCCTTTGGATACAGCGTGGACACCACCAGCACGTGCGGGTACCACTCGACCATGATGTTCGGGTAGTAGGTCAGCCAGATCGCACCATGCTGTGGCGGCTCGCCATTGCGAAAGGCCAGCACCGCGTCATGCCATTTGCGGTAGACCTCGGAGCCGGCCTTCGCGAGCGCATTGTTTGCGCCCACGGTCTGCACCGAATGGTGTTTGCCGAACTCCCAGCTCAGGTCGTCGCAGGTCACGAACTGGCTCAGGCCGGGGTGAAACGGCCCGACGTGGTAGTCCTCGAGATAGACCTCGATGAAGGTCTTCCAGTTGTAATCGCACTCCTGCACATGCACACGATCCAACACATAGCCGCTGAAATCGAGTTCGGCTTGCGGGCCGATGGCCGACAGTTCGGCGGCCACGTCGCGGCCGTTGTCTTCGAAGATCAGGCCATTCCAGCGCCGGGTCTTGTAAGTGTTGAGATGCAAGCAGGGGTCTTGCGGGAAATGGGGCGCGCCAATCAACTGGCCCTTCAGGTCGTAAGTCCAGCGGTGCAGCGGGCAAACGATGTGGCTGCCGGTGTGGCCTCGCCCGCGCAGCATCACCGCCTGCCGGTGCCGGCAGACATTGGAAATCAGTTCGATACCCTGTGCAGTTCGAACCAGTGCGCGACCTTCGCCCTCTTGAGGTAAGGCGTAGTGATCGCCGATTTCGGGCACGGCCAATTCATGGCCGAGGTAACGCGGGCCATGCTGGAAAATCAACTCCATCTCGCGGCGATACAGGTCGTCGTCGAAATAAGCGGAAACGGGGAGCTGGGGGTGAGGGCGCTCGAGCGCGGGGAGAGCGAGGCTCAGGTCGGACATGATCCCGAGGATCTCCTAAAACCGATTTGAACGTGCCACCCGCCGGATCAGGTCAGGTCGGGGTGGGATGTTTTCGCTGCGCACGGCGCGGACTGGTTGTTGAAGCCTGTCATTCAGCGAAGGGTGGATTGTACCCACCGCCGGAAGCCCTTTGAAAACCACACGCGGCGTAGTTTGGGAACCCCCATCAACATGGTGCGGGCGTACAACGTTTCAATTGGAGGGCTGACTACAATCCGAGCTTTACCTGAACGATGGCCAAAGCTAACCTCGCCCCGATATCCACCGCATTGCCTGCGAGCTACGAGGAGGCACTGGCGGAGCTGGAGCGTCTGGTGGCGGCCATGGAGGCCGGGCAGCTACCGCTGGATGGCTTGCTCGAAAGTTACAAACGAGGTGCCGATCTGTTGGGTTTTTGTCGCACGCGCCTGGAGGCGGTCGAGACCCAGGTCAAGGTGCTGGAAGATGGCCAATTGAAGCCCTGGACCCAAGGATGACCCTGGTGACACAGTCCAACGACATTCCAGTCATCGATCTGGACGCCTGGACCCGAGACCAACTCGATGTAGTGGAGTCGGCCTTATCCGCCTGGGTGCCGGACGACGCACCGGCACGCCTCGGGCAGGCCATGCGCTATGGCGTTCTGGATGGCGGCAAACGCTTGCGGCCCTTGCTGGTGATGGCGGCCAACCATGCCGTTCATGGTCACCATGAAGCGGCCCTGCGCGCGGCCTGCGCGGTCGAATTGATCCACGCTTATTCGCTGGTGCATGACGACATGCCCTGCATGGACAACGACATCTTGCGCCGAGGTAAGCCGACGGTGCACGTGCAGTTCGGGCAAGCGCAGGCCATGCTCGCCGGTGATGCAATGCAGGCCCTGGCCTTTGATGTACTGACCTCCGGTACGACGGTGCCTCCTGCGCTTCAGGCTCGCCTGGTTTCGTTGCTGGCGCGCGCTGCGGGCCATTCCGGCATGGCGGGCGGGCAGGCGATCGACCTGGCCAGCATCGGCTTGTCGCTGGACGAGCAAACCCTGCGCGACATGCACCACCGCAAGACCGGTGCACTGCTGCAAGCCAGCGTGCTGATGGGTGCCGCCTGCGGCAGCGCGAATGCGCAAGCCTGGCAGGCCTTGTCGGACTATGGTGATGCGGTGGGTCTGGCGTTCCAGGTAGTCGATGACATCCTCGATGTCACTCAAGCCTCGGCCACGCTGGGCAAGACGGCCGGCAAGGATCAAGACAACAACAAGCCGACGTATGTGACCGTGCTGGGCTTACCGGCAGCTCGCGCGCATGCGCAAGAACTTTGCTCCAAAGCACAGACGGCATTGGCCCGCAGTGGCCTGGCCGACGTGAGCTTGCTCAGCCAGCTGGCTGACAAGGTCGTCGAACGAGACAGCTGAGCTGCCAATGGGTTTGAACATGAACTATCCCCTGCTGCAAACCATCAACGACCCGGCCGATCTGCGGGGGCTGTCTCGTGTGGAACTCAAGCAACTCGCGGACGAGTTGCGCGACTACCTTTTGCAAAGCGTGGCGCAGACCGGCGGCCATCTGTCGTCGAACCTCGGCACCGTCGAGTTGACGATCGCCTTGCACCACGTCTTCAACACGCCGCACGACCGTGTGGTCTGGGATGTGGGCCACCAGACTTATCCGCACAAGATCTTGACCGGCCGGCGCGAGCGCATGGCCTCGTTGCGCCAGATCGGCGGCTTGTCGGGCTTTCCGCGCCGCGATGAAAGCGAATACGACACCTTCGGTACCGCGCATTCGTCGACCTCGATTTCGGCCGCACTGGGCATGGCCGTGGCCGCCAAGCTGAAGGGCGAAGAGCGCCGTTCGGTGGCCGTGATCGGTGACGGCGCGATGACCGCGGGCATGGCCTTCGAAGCCTTGAACAACGCCGGCATTTCGCAGACCAACATGCTGGTGGTTTTGAACGACAACGACATGTCGATCTCGCCGCCGGTCGGCGCGTTGAACCGTTACTTCGCGCGGTTGATGAGCGGCAAGTTCTATGCGGCTGCGCGCGACACCGCCAAGACCGTGCTGAAGAATGCACCGCCCCTCTTCGAACTGGCGCGCCGGCTCGAAGAGCATGCCAAGGGCATGGTTGTGCCGGGCACGATCTTCGAAGAGTTCGGCTTCAACTATGTCGGCCCGATCGATGGCCACGACCTCGATTCGCTGGTGCCGACGCTCGAGAACCTGCGCGACATGAAAGGCCCGCAGTTCCTGCATGTCGTGACGAAAAAGGGCTTTGGCTACAAGCTCGCCGAGGCCGACCCGGTGGCCTATCACGGCCCGAGCAAATTCAACCCGGCCGAAGGCTTGAAGAAGCCGACCACGCCGCCAAAGACCACCTTCACGCAGGTGTTCGGCCAATGGCTGTGCGACATGGCCGAGGCCGATGAGCGCCTGATCGGCATCACCCCGGCGATGCGCGAAGGCTCGGGCATGGTCGAGTTCGAACAGCGCTTCCCGACGCGCTATCACGACGTGGGCATTGCCGAGCAGCATGCGGTGACCTTCGCCGCAGGCCTGGCTTGCGAAGGCCTGAAGCCGGTGGTTGCGATCTATTCGACCTTCCTGCAGCGCGCCTATGACCAGCTGATCCATGACGTGGCGATCCAGAACCTGCCGGTCGTGTTCGCGCTGGACCGCGCGGGCCTGGTGGGTGCCGATGGCGCAACGCATGCCGGCGTGTATGACATCGCCTTTTTGCGCTGCATTCCGAACATGAGCGTGCTGGCACCAGCCGACGAAAACGAATGCCGCCAATTGCTGACCAGCGCGTTTCGCCAAGATCACCCGACGGCGGTGCGCTATCCGCGTGGCAGTGGCGCGGGGGTGGCGATCAAGCCGGAGCTGACGACCTTGCCCTGGGGCCGCGGTGAAGTGCGCCGCCGTGGCGAGCGCATCGCGATCCTTGCGTTCGGCACCTTGCTGTACCCGGCGCTTGCGGCTGGCGACAACCTGAACGCGACCGTCGCCAACATGCGCTTCATCAAACCGCTCGATGTCGAACTGTTGACCGAACTTGCGGCGCAGCACGATGCCATCGTGACGGTGGAAGAAGGTTGTCTGATGGGCGGCGCGGGCAGCGGGGTGATCGAGGCCCTGCAGGCCGCGCGCATCGACGTGCCGGTGCTGACGCTCGGCCTGCCCGATGAATTCATCGAGCATGGGGACTCGGCCAAGCTGCTGAGCCTGTGCGGCCTGGACGCCGCCGGCATCGAGCAATCGATCCTGAAGCGCTTCGGTGCAAGGCCTTCGCTTTTAAGGCCTGCGGCCAATCACTGAAATGCTTTGAACCCTGCGCCCATGCCCTTTTGACGGCAAGGCGCTTCGAATGCTGTCATCCTTGCGACTCGAAAGGAATGACGCGCATTCGCTTGCTTTGCCTGACAGAAGCAGCGTGCGGTGAAGTTTTGTATGAATGACATGAGCCATCCGAAAGACGCGCTGCCCATCCCCGACACGCAAAGCGAGCGCGATGAACGCCATCTGGCGATTCAGCGGGTCGGCGTGAAAGACGTTCGATACCCGCTGCAAGTGCGCATGGGCAACACGGTGCAGCCCAGCATCGGCATGTGGGACATGGCGGTGGCGCTGTCGGCCGAACAGAAGGGCACGCACATGTCGCGCTTTGTCGCCTGGCTCGATGCGCTGACCGAGCCGCTGGACGCCGCGG
This sequence comes from Burkholderiales bacterium, assembly GCA_903643055.1. The sequence continues at coordinate 4,815 of CAHJWV010000623.1, forward strand.
TGTTGCGGCTGCAGTTCGAAGCGATGCTGCTGAAGCTTCATGCGACCGAAGGCCGGGTCGAAGTGCGGTTCCCGTTCTTCATCCGCAAGCGCGCGCCGGTGTCGGGGCTGGAAAGCCTGCTCGACTATCAGGGCAGCTGGATTGCCGAGAGCTTGAACGGCCAGACGACCGTGTGGTCGCAAGTGTTGGTGCCGGTGAAATCGCTGTGCCCTTGCTCGAAGGAAATCTCGGACTACGGCGCGCACAACCAGCGCTCGCACGTGACGATTCGCGCTGAGCTGGTCGGTGACTTGAGCTGGCAAGAGCTGGTGCGGTTTGCCGAAGAGTCGGCATCGAGCGAGATCTGGCCGATGCTCAAGCGTGCCGATGAAAAGTGGGTCACCGAGCATGCTTATGAGAACCCCAAGTTTGTCGAAGACCTGGTGCGCGACGTCGCGTTGCGCTTGAACGCTGATGCGCGCGTTGGCCGCTACAGCGTCGATGTCGAGAACTTCGAGTCGATCCACAACCATTCAGCCTACGCTCGCATCGAGCGATAAGCCGCTGGCCGAAACTCGGGGTGTGCTGACGCACCGAGGTCTTCGGGTGGAATCTTTCGCATCTGAAGCTTGTGAACCTGAAGCTTGCGCATTTCTGTGTCATTGGTTTCTGTGTCATTGACACTGCTCAGCCCGGGCTTTGCGGCTTGAGCGCGCGGGCCATCTCCATGGTGTCGTCTCCATGGTGTCGTCGCCATCGGTGGGAGCCATGGCGTTTTGTGGTTCGCCTGCCAGTCTTCATTGCCATCCCTCAGGTAGCATCCGCCGACCATGAATTGGCCCTATGAACTTCAAATCGGCTGGCGCTACACGCGCGCGGGCCGCGCCGGCCGGCGCAACGGCTTCATCTCCTTCATCTCCGGCGTCTCGATGCTTGGCATTGCGCTTGGCGTGGCCGCGTTGATCATCGTGTTGTCGGTGATGAACGGCTTCCAGAAAGAGGTTCGCGATCGCATGCTCTCGGTGATCGCGCACATCGAAGTGACCGATGCCCAGGGCGGCGCCTTGCCCGATTGGCACGACACCGTGGCGCGCGCACGCCAGCACCCGGAGGTGATTGGCGCCGCGCCCTTCGTGGCTGCGCAAGCCCTGATCGCTCGCGGCGATGACATGCGCGGCGCCGTGGTGCGCGGCATCTCGCCGCAGGAAGAAGCCACCGTCACCGACATCGCCGCCCAGCTCAAGGGCACGACCTTGGCCCAATTGCGGCCGGGTGAATGGGGCATCGTGCTGGGCATCGAACTCGCGCGTTCGCTCGGGGTGCGCAAGGGCGACAACGTCACGATCGTCGCGCCTGGCGGGCAAGTGACGCCGGCCGGTGTGGTGCCGCGCCTGAAGCAGCTGACGCTGGTCGGCGTGTTCGACTCCGGCCACTACGAATACGACAGCAGCCTCGCGATGATTCACATCGACGATGCGGCCAAGCTCTTTCGTGTCGAAGGGCCGACCGGCATCCAGCTGCGGCTGAAAGACTTGCATCGCGCGCCCGAAGTGGCCTCTGAGGTGGCGGCCAAGCTGGGCCCGCAGGTCTTGGTGCGCGACTGGACCCGCACCAACCGCAACTGGTTTGCCGCGGTGCAGCTGGAGAAGCGGATGATGTTCATCATCCTGACCTTGATCGTGGCCGTCGCCGCGTTCAACCTCGTCTCGACGCTGGTGATGACCGTCACCGACAAGCGTGCTGACATCGCGATCCTGCGCACGCTCGGCGCCAGCCCGCGCTCGATCATGGGCGTGTTCATGGTGCAGGGCGCGGCCTCGGGCGTCATCGGCACCTTGAGCGGCGTGCTGCTCGGCCTGCTGGTCGCATTCAACATTGGCAGCATCGTGCCCTTCATCGAGCGCGTGCTGCAAACCAGCTTCCTGCCGAGCAGCGTCTACCTGATCAGCCGCATGCCCAGCGAGCCGCAGTCGTCCGACATCGTGCCCATCACCTTGATCTCGCTGCTGCTGTCCTTCGTGGCCACCGTCTATCCGAGCTGGCGTGCCAGCCGCGTTCAACCCGCGGAGGCATTGCGTTATGAGTGAGCCGGTGATCCGGGCCCAGGGCCTGCACAAGCGTTTCGAAGAGGGCGGGCTGGACGTGGCCGTGCTGCAAGGCGTCGACCTCCAGGTCGAGCGTGGCGAGACCTTGGCGATTGTCGGCGCTTCGGGCTCCGGCAAGAGCACGCTGCTGCATCTGCTGGGCGGGCTGGAAGCGCCTTCGCAAGGCGTGGTGCAGTTGGCCGGGCGCGATTTCTCGCAGATGAGCGCGTCGGCTCAGGGCGAGTGGCGCAACCAGCACCTCGGCTTCGTCTACCAGTTCCATCACCTGCTGCCGGAATTCACCGCGCTCGACAACGTTGCGATGCCGCTTCGCATCCGCCGCGTGCCTTCTGCGCAGGCGCGCGAGCAGGCGCGTGCGGTGCTGGCGCAAGTGGGCCTGGCGGCGCGGGTCGATCACCGGCCGTCGCAGCTGTCGGGCGGCGAGCGCCAGCGGGTCGCGATTGCTCGTGCCCTGGCCGGCCGGCCTGCCTGCGTGCTGGCCGATGAGCCGACCGGCAACCTCGATCGGCGC
>CAHJWV010000624.1 GCA_903643055.1 Burkholderiales bacterium
GCGGTGTACGCAACTGGCGATAGGCGCAGCCCTCAAGCAGGGAATCGGCGCTGACGTGGAACACCACTGGGAAGCGTGCCGCCCGGCCCCACCGGGTGTTCAGCCGTTCGCCTGGGCAGCCCTTGTTTGTTGTTGATGAACAAGGACATTCGTCTTCAAAGGACTGCCATGTACCAACGCACCCATCTGGTCGAACAGACCGATCCTGAAATCTGGGCCGCGATCCAGGCCGAGAACACGCGCCAGGAACAGCACATCGAGCTGATCGCGAGCGAAAACTACGCCTCGCCGGCCGTCATGGCCGCGCAGGGTTCGCAGCTCACCAACAAGTACGCCGAAGGCTATCCGGGCAAGCGCTACTACGGCGGTTGCGAGTTCGTCGATGTGGCCGAGCAACTGGCGATCGACCGCGTCAAGCAACTGTTCGGCGCCGACGCCGCCAACGTGCAGCCGCACTGCGGCGCATCTGCCAACGAAGCCGTGATGCTGGCCTTCCTGAAGCCCGGCGACACGATCATGGGTATGAGCCTGGCAGAAGGCGGCCATTTGACGCACGGCATGCCGCTCAACATGAGCGGCAAGTGGTTCAACGTGGTGAGCTACGGCCTCGATGCCAACGAAGCCATCGACTACGACGCGATGGAGCGCAAGGCGCACGAGCACCTGCCGAAGTTGATCATCGCCGGCGCCTCGGCCTACTCGCTGCACATCGACTTCGAGCGCTTCGCCAAGGTGGCCAAGGACGTCGGCGCGATCTTCATGGTCGACATAGCGCACTACGCCGGCCTGGTGGCCGCGGGCGTGTACCCAAACCCGGTACCGCACGCCGACATCGTGACCTCGACCACGCACAAGAGCCTGCGCGGCCCGCGCGGCGGCTTGATCCTGATGAAGTCGCAACACGAAAAGGCCATCAACAGCGCGATCTTCCCCGGCCTGCAGGGCGGTCCGCTGATGCACGTGATCGCGGCCAAGGCCGTGGCCTTCAAGGAAGCGCTGACGCCGGAGTTCAAGACCTACCAGCAGCAGGTCGTGAAGAACGCGCAGATCGTGGCCGAAACGCTGACCCGGCGCGGCCTGCGCATCGTCAGCGGCCGCACCGAAAGCCACCTGATGCTGGTCGACCTGCGGCCCAAGGGCATCACCGGCAAGGAAGCCGAAGCGGTGCTCGGCAGCGCGCACATGACGATCAACAAGAACGCGATTCCGAACGATCCGGAAAAGCCGATGGTCACCAGCGGCGTGCGCATCGGCACGCCGGCCTTGACCACGCGCGGATTCAAGGACGAGGAAGCGCGCGCCACGGCGCATCTGATCGCCGACGTGCTCGACAACCCGCGCGACGAGGCGAACCTGAACGCAGTGCGCGCGAAGGTGCACGCATTGACCAGCCGCTTTCCGGTCTACCGCTAAGGCTGGCGACCGCCATCGCCGAAAAGTCGCAGCAGCATGAAATGCCCGTTCTGCGGCCACTCCGAAACGCAGGTCGTCGAAACCCGCGTTTCGGAAGATGGCGATTTCGTGCGCAGGCGCCGGCAATGCGGCGCCTGCGACAAGCGCTTCACCACCTACGAACGGCCCGACGTCAACTTCCCCGTGGTGGTCAAGAAGGATGGCAGCCGCGCCGACTTCGACACTGCCAAGGTGCGCGCCTCCATGATGCTGGCCCTGCGCAAGCGTCCCGTGAGCATAGAGCAGATCGACGGCGCCCTGCTGCGCATCGAGCAGAAGCTGCTGGCCAGTGGCCTGCGCGAGATCGCCTCCAACAAGCTCGGCGAGCTCGTGATGCGCGAACTCAAGAAGCTCGACAAGGTGGCTTACGTCCGCTTTGCATCGGTGTATCGGAGCTTCGAGGACGTGGACGAATTTCGGCAGTTGCTGCGCGACATTTGAACCGCCGCGCCGATGAAATCGGCCGAAACATTGTGGATTCTTAGGTCACAAAGACGCGCAATTGTCATGGCGCTGCAGGTCTTGTCCGCTCGTCGGCAGGCGGCAGCCGCCGGGCGTTTTTGCCTGTCCATGGAAGGCAACCGCCCTTAGCATCCGGCGCAAATGAAGCGCATCCGGTTGCATGTTCCTCGGGAGGAGGGATTCACCGCCATCGAGTTGATGGTGGTCGTGGCCATCGTCGCGATTCTCTGTGCTTTGGCGATGCCGAGTTTCCAGAACGTGATCGATCGCTACCGCGTGCGCCGCGCCACCGAAGACATGACCGCAAGCATCTATTTCGCCAGATCGGAAGCGATCAAGCGCGGTGGGGGCGGGGTCACACTGGCGAAGGCGTCCGTCACTGGCTGCACAGCCCCGACCAACGACAACTGGAGTTGTGGCTGGGTGATTTTTGTTGATGCGAATGGGAACGCCGGCCTTGATGACGGTGAAGTGGTCCTTCAAAGCTCGCCGGTTCCCCGCGGCGCGGAGGTCACGATATCGACAGGCGCCACCGGAGGCAGCCCCGCCCTCCCGCTCACTGCCTGGGGCGAATTCAATGGCGCTGGCCAATTGGGCATCAGCTTCAAGTCGGTTGCCAATCCGACCAACACCGATCTTCAGAGAAAACTGTGCATCGCTTCGGGCGGTCGGCTGCGCGTGTGCTGAGGAAAAAGAAGTCCATGAACGTTCCTCGTCGTCCTCTTCGGCCTCGCCCGAAAATCCAGCGCGGCGTCACGCTTCTGGAGTCGCTTGTAGCGATCGTCATCCTCGCTGTTGCCGTCTTGAGCATGCTCGTGGTGCAACTGCGCACACTCGCGGAAACGCAAACGAGCGTGCGTCGCGCCCAAGCCGTGCGGTTGATCGAGGATCTTGCCGAACGCATCAAGTCCAATCCGGGCGGCTACGCGCAGTTGGCGAGCTACACCGCAGATTGGAGCACCTCACCTGCGGTCGCAACGAACTGCACGACGACCGTCTGCAGCGCAGCCGCGCTGGCGACGTGGGACATCAACGAGTGGAAAGAGTCCGTCAATCAGCGGTTGCCATCGGGACAGGCCTATGTATTCCCATCGACCACCGAAGGCACCGGGCTCCCCGTTCGGCAATTGGGCGTCATGGTCGCCTGGCGCGCCAACGAGCGCGACACCATCGACGCCGCTTACACCGCGGCATTCACTCCCACCGGATCGGCGCAAGGCGTGAATTGCCCGACGGGTCTTATTTGCCACTTGACGTATGTCCAACCCTGAAATTCGCGGTGGCACAGCCGCTGTCCGGCACACGCGCCAACAACGGCAACGCGGTGTCGGTCTGATCGAATTGCTGGTCGGGATGACGATCGGCTTGCTCGTGATCGCGGCGGCGATCGGCACGCTCGCGATTTCGCGCGGAGCCTCTGCTTCCATTTCAGACATCAGCGAATTGCAGCAACAGGGTTCGTTCGCGCTTCGCGTGATTGGTCGCGAACTGAGGCAGGCAGCCTCTGTCGAGCCGGTGCGCGACGCGACCACTTTGCGCTACACGTTCGGCGCCCAGTACCCCACCTACGCAGCCACCAACGCATCTGTTTCTGGAAACGACGGCGCCAACGGCAGCCCGGATTCGCTGTCTGTCGCCACCTTTGCCTCGCCACTCCTTGCGCAGACCCAGCGGCGCGACTGCATCGACGACGCGGTCAGCGCCGGGACGAAGATGGAGGCCACGTTCCAGGTCAACTCAACGACTAAGAGCTTGACGTGCACGTCCAACACGAACACGCCAGCGCTCGCACAACCGGTGATCGGAAACGTTGCCGATTTCCAGGTCAGATACCGCGTCGAAACGGGCGGCGGAACCAAGATCATCGATGCCGCCGCGGTTAACGCGGGCCAACTATGGCCCTCCGTCAAGGCGATCGAGGTCTGCCTCGATCTGCAAGGCGATGAGCCGCTGCCCGATGGCAATTCCTCATACGCAAATTGCAGCGGCACCAGCACCCGGTTGAACGGAAAGGTGCACCTGGTTTTTCGCAACGTTTTCGCCCTCCGCACGCAAAGCTGAACATGATGACCTCCATGCAGCCGTCGGGCCATTCGCGTCAGCGCGGCATCTCGCTGTTCGTCGTGCTGGTGATGGTCCTGATCACCACGCTCCTGGTGCTATGGGGATCGCGCAGTGCCTTGCTGAATGAAATGATCGTGGGCACCGACAGCGACTATCAGCGCGCCTTCGAAGCCGCGCAAGCCGTGGTTCGCGATGCCGAGTTCGATATCAAGGGCGAGCGCCCGGATGGCACGCCGTGCAGCGGAAGTGAATGCCGGGCCTGGGGCACGATCGACGTCGCATCGGGCTCGGTCTTCTATCCGGAAACGATGAATGAATTCGTCGACCTTGAAGCGGCGCTGAGCGGAAACACGCCACCCTGCGCCGCCGGCATTTGCTTGACAAACCCGGATCCGACCTACAACGAATTCTGGAAAGATCAAGTCAAGCTGAATGCAATGATCGCCAAGGCATCCAGCTACGGCGTACACACGGGCGCAAAGGCCGGCGCCGTGGGCAATCCGCTCCTGGCGCAATCGACGACGCATGCGTGGTATTGGGTGGAAGTGCTGCCGTACGACGCCGGGTCGAAGTTCAAGGGGGGTGCGGCGGACGATCTCGGGCCCGATGAAAAGCTTCGCCCTTTCGTCTATCGGATCACCGGGATTGCGAAAGGGCTCAGATCGTCGACGCAAGCCGTGGTGCAGAGCACCCTGGTTTTGAAGAAAACCGCGTCCTGAGAGTTTGAACGCGGCCCTGTCGGCCGGCGAAGGGAGAGGAAAAAATGAACGAAAAGAAGCCGTTGCTTGCGCGTCCGATGATCTGCCTGGTCGTCTTCGCAATGACGTTGCCCCATTCGGTTTCGGCAGCGCCGTTGATACTGAGCACCGCGCCCGCGGGCACGAACTACAAGCCGCCGGCTCCGAATGTGATCGTATCGGTCGACGATTCAACCAGCATGGAAGCGAGTGGCATTGCAGCGTTGAAGGAAGCTTTGCGCCAAACCTTTGCCGAAAGCCGCGTCTCTGACGGAGACATTCGGCTCGCGTGGCAGGCGATGAACAACTGCTACGAGATTCCCAGCGAGGACTGCCAAGGCCGGAACGTCATGAAAGTGCTCGACGCAGCCCATCGCGCTAATTTCATGACATGGGTCGAAACATTGAGAGCGAATGCCAATACGCCTTCTCACCGAATGCTGCGCAACGCCGGCGAGTATTTGAAGAGGCCGTTGGACGTGAACAGTGCGTGGGCCAGCGTGCCCGGCACGGCACTCGAGCCGGTGCTGGCTTGCCGGCGCACGTACAACCTCTTCATGACCGATGGCGGCTGGAACAAGAACTTCAACGGCGACGACGCCATCGGCGACGCCGACGGCCGTGCGACAACATTGCCGGACGGTACACCGTACGACATCACCGCCGAAGGCACTCGCCTCTATCGTGACAGCGCCGCCGGAACCATCTCCGGCAGTTCGTTCACCACCACGATGTCCGATCTCGCGTTTCACTATTGGGCCACCGATCTTCAGCCGGGAATCGCCAACAGCGTGCGCCCGAAGATAAAGCAGAAGTCGGATGCGTTGTTCAACGCCGGGGGCGCCACGGCGACCGTCCCGCCGTACTGGAACGCACGCAACGACCCCGCGACCTGGCAACACATGAACATGTACACCGTGGGCTTCAACGAAGCGGCCAAGTGGAAAGTGGACCCGCGCTTCGGTACCGACACATGGACGGGTGGCGACTATGAAAAACTCGTCACCGGCGCGAAGAGCTGGCCAAACCCGATTACGGGCTCGGAAACGAACGAGCGGGTCACAGAACTGTGGCACATGGCGCTGAACGGGCGCGGCAAGTTCATCCCCGCGCCCAACGCGGCTGCGCTGGTGACTGCGTTCCAGGACGTGCTCGACGACATCATCGTGGACAAGACCGCCCCCGTCACCTCGTTGAGCGCGTCCTCGCAGACAACGAGGCTCGCGTCGGCCGCGTTCGCGGCGAGTTATGACGGCAGTCGATGGTCGGGCGCCGTGACGCGATACGACCTGGCGAACGGCACCGGTTTGCTCGACA
>CAHJWV010000625.1 GCA_903643055.1 Burkholderiales bacterium
CAGCTTCCAACCCCAGGCCTCCAGCCGAGACGCCATCGGCCACCGCGGCGATCAGGCCACAGGCTGCATCGACATCGGCTGCGCGCACCGCGCCGCCGAAGTCTTCGTTCAGTTCCCGTGGGCCGCGCTGGCTGGCGTAGCCGATGTCCACATCGAAGCTCATGCGCGCATTGTGATTGCGCAGCCGGAGCAACCCTCCCGTTCTATCCGCCTTTGAAGGACGCATCGCCATGAAGAAGATGAAGCTCGTGATGATCGGCAACGGCATGGCCGGCGTGCGCACGCTGGAAGAGCTGCTGAAGATCGCACCCGACCTGTACGACATCACGGTATTCGGCGCCGAGCCGCACCCGAACTACAACCGCATCCTGTTGTCGCCGGTGCTGGCGGGCGAGCAGACCCTCGACGAGATCATCCTGAACCCTTTGAGCTGGTACGAAGAGCACCACATTCGGCTGCACCTGGGCCGCAAGGTCGAGACCATCGATCGCCGCAAGCGCATCGTCGTGGCCGACGACGGCACGGTGGCCGAATACGACCGGCTGCTGATCGCCACTGGCTCGCTGCCGTTCATCCTGCCGGTGCCCGGCAAAGACCTGAATGGCGTGATCGCCTACCGCGACATTGCTGACACAGAAACGATGATCGCGACCGCGAAGACGCATCAGCACGCCGTCGTGATTGGCGGCGGCCTGCTTGGCCTGGAAGCGGCCAACGGGCTGATGCTGCGTGGCATGAAGGTCACCGTGGTGCACATCTCGCCGTGGCTGATGGAGCGCCAGCTCGATGACGTCGCCGGCAAGCTGCTGGAGAAGTCGCTGGTCGAACGCGGCCTGCATTTCGAGCTCGGCGCGCACACCGCCGCGTTGTTGGGCAACGAAGAAGGCCGCGTGCGCGCGGTGCAGTTCAAGGACGGCCGCGAGATCCGGGCCGATCTGGTCGTGATGGCCGCCGGCATCCGCCCCAACACCGCGTTGGCCGAAGCCGCCGGCCTGCAGTGCGCGCGCGGCATCGTCGTCAACGACACGCTTCAAACGCTGACCGACCCGCGCATCTATGCGGTCGGTGAATGCGCTTCGCACCGCGGCATCGCCTACGGCCTGGTGGCGCCGCTGTTCGAGCAAGGCAAGGTGTGCGCCACGCACCTGGCCGAGTTCGGCATCGGCCGCTACCTCGGCTCGCAGACCAGCACCAAGCTGAAGGTGACCGGCATCGACCTCTTCTCGGCCGGTGACTTCATGGGCGGCGAAGGCTGCGAAGAAGTCGTGCTGTCAGACCCGCACGGCGGCGTCTACAAGAAGCTCGTGATCCGCAACGACAAGCTGGTCGGCGCCTGCCTGTACGGCGACACCGTCGATGGCAGCTGGTACTTCAAGCTGCTGCGTGACGGCCGCACCGTGCAAGACATCCGCGACAAGCTGATGTTCGGCGAATCGAACATCGGCGACACCGGCCATGAAGGCCACCACAAGGCCGCAGCGATGGCCGACACCGACGAGGTCTGCGGCTGCAACGGCGTCAACAAAGGCAGCATCTGCAAGGCCATCAAGGAGAAGGGCCTGTTCACGCTGGAAGAGGTGCGCAAGCAGACCAAGGCCAGCGCGTCTTGCGGCTCATGCACCGGCCTCGTCGAGCAACTGCTGATGTTCACCGCCGGCGGCGACTACTCGGCCACACCGAAGAAGAAAGCCCTCTGCGCCTGCACCGAGCACAGCCACCAGACGGTGCGCGATGCGATCTTCAAAGAGCACCTGATCTCGATGGACGAGGTGTTCAAGTCACTGCATTGGGCGACACCGAACGGCTGCGCGAGCTGCCGGCCAGCGATCAACTATTACCTGATCAGCAGCTGGCCGAAGGAAGCGAAAGACGATTCGCAAAGCCGCTACATCAACGAGCGCAGCCACGCCAACATCCAGAAAGACGGCACCTACAGCGTGATCCCGCGCATGTGGGGCGGCGAGACGACGGCCAGCGAACTGCGGCGCATCGCCGATGCGGTCGACAAGTACAAGATCCCGACCGTCAAGGTGACCGGCGGCCAGCGCATCGACCTGCTGGGCGTCAAGAAGGAAGACCTGGTCAACGTCTGGAAAGACATCGGCATGCCCAGCGGCCACGCTTACGCGAAAGCCCTGCGCACCGTGAAGACCTGTGTCGGCAGCGAGTGGTGCCGCATGGGCACGCAAGACTCGACGCAGATGGGCAAAGACCTGGAGCGCGCGATGTGGCGCATGTATGCACCCCACAAGGTGAAGTTCGCGGTCAGCGGCTGCCCGCGCAACTGTGCGGAGTCGGGCATCAAGGACGTCGGCATCATCGGCGTCGATTCCGGCTGGGAGATGTACATCGCCGGCAATGGCGGCATCAAGACCGAAGTAGCGCAGTTCCTGACCAAGCTGAAGACCGCCGAGGAAGTGCTGGAGTACACCGGCGCCTTCATGCAGCTCTACCGCAAGGAAGGCTGGTACATGGAACGCACCGTGCACTACGTGAACCGCGTCGGCATGGAGCACGTGAAGAAGAAGATCCTGAACGATCACGAAGGCCGCAAGGCGCTGTGGGCCGAGCTGCAGTTCGCGCTCGATGGCGAGCCCGACCCGTGGTTCGAGTTCGACAAGGCGCAGGTCGATACGCGCCAGTTCGAGCCGGTCAAGACCACGGCTTGAGCTAAGCCACGGATCGCCATTCGGCGCACGGCCTTCTGTTCACTCCTCGACGGCTAATGTCCCTTCTTGTCTTCTTGTCTGTCTTCTTGTCTGTCGTCTTCTTTGTCCTCTTCTTTGTTATCACCAAGAAAGCTTCGCACCATGAGCACCTGGATTCCGATCTGCCACATCGACGACATCCCCCGCCTCGGCGCACGCCGCGTCAACCGGCCGCAAGGCGCGGCGGTCGCGATCTTCCGCACCGGCAGCGACGCGTTGTTTGCGCTGCTCGACCGCTGCCCGCACAAAGGCGGCCCGCTGAGCCAGGGCATCGTCTTCGGCGACAGCGTGGCCTGCCCGTTGCACAACTGGACCATCGGGCTGTGCGACGGCGTCGCCGCGGCCCCCGACATGGGCTGCACGCCCAAGTTCCGCGTGCAGGTGATCGATGGCCAGGTGCATCTGGATGCCGATGAGCTGGCTTCGCTGGGCACGCAGTTGACGCTGCCGGTGGCCGGCCCGGCCCATCGCCACAGCTGCGCCTGAACGGTTCGAGCCCGTACTTTCGGCCTGACTTCGCCTCGGTCAGCCACATCACCCTGCCACCGCCACCTCGCCATCGCCATGCCGAACACCGACACCCGCTCGACCTGCCCCTACTGTGGCGTGGGCTGTGGCGTGATCATCGAATCGAGCGGCATGCAGATCACCGGCGTGCGTGGCGACCCGCAGCACCCGGCCAACTTCGGCCGGCTGTGCACCAAGGGCTCGACGCTGCACCTGACCGCAAGCCACAGCGTCACGCAACAGACGCGGTTGCTGCAGCCGATGCAGCGCTTGCAACGCGGCCAGCCGCCGGTGGCGATCGCGTGGGAATCGGCACTCGACCTCGCCGCCGAGCGGCTGGCGTCAATTCACCAGGCGCACGGCGCGGATGCCATTGGCGTCTACATCTCCGGCCAATTGCTGACCGAGGACTACTACGTCTTCAACAAGCTGGTGAAAGGCCTGCTCGGCAGCAACCAGATCGACACCAACTCGCGGCTGTGCATGTCGAGCGCAGTCGCCGGCTACAAAACCACGCTCGGCGCTGACGCTCCACCGTGCAGTTATGAAGATCTCGACCATGCGCAGACGGTGTTCATCACCGGCAGCAACCTGGCCTGGGCGCATCCGATCCTGTTTCGCCGGCTCGAAGACGCCAAGCGCGCGAACCCGGCGCAGAAATGGATCGTCGCCGACCCACGCCGCACCGAAACCGCCGCGATGGCCGACCTGCACCTGCAGTTGCTGCCCGGCAGCGACGTGGCGCTCTGTCACGGCCTGCTGCACCTGATGCTGTGGGAGGGCCACACGCAGCCCGCCTACATCGCTGCGCACACCACCGGCTTCGAGGCGCTGAAGGCGCGGGTGCGCGAATTCACACCGAAGGAAACCGCGCGCCTGACCGGCGTCAGCGAAGCCGAGTTGAGCACCGCGGCGCAGTGGTTCGGTGCCAGCCCGGCCACGCTGTCGCTGTATTGCCAGGGGCTGAACCAGAGTTCGAGCGGCACCGCGAAGAACGCCGCGCTGATCAACCTGCATTTGGCCACCGGCCAGATCGGCAAGCCCGGCGCGGGGCCGTTCTCATTGACCGGCCAGCCGAACGCCATGGGCGGGCGCGAGGTCGGTGGCATGGCGAACCTGCTGTCGGGCCACCGCGAGCTGGCCAACGCCGAGCACCGCGCCGAAGTGGCACGCTTGTGGGGCGTGGCCGAGGTGCCGAGCGCGCCGGGCCGCACTGCGGTCGAGATGTTCGAGGCCGCGGCCGATGGTGAAGTCAAAGCCTTGTGGATAGCCTGCACGAACCCGGCGCAATCAATGCCCGACCAAACCACGGTGCGCCGCGCACTGGCGCGCGCCGAGTTCGTGATCCTGCAAGAGGCGTTCAGCACCACCGCGACATCGCCTTATGCCGACCTGCTGTTGCCGGCCACGACCTGGGGCGAGAAAGACGGCACCGTCACCAACAGCGAGCGCCGCATCAGCCGCGTACGCCCTGCCGTGCCGGCGGCCGGCCAGGCGCGGCACGACTGGGCCATTGCCGCCGACATTGCGCGCCGCCTGGCACGGCGCATCGCGCCAGCGCGCGAGGCGATGTTCGAGCGCCTGACGCCGGAATCGGTCTGGAACGAACACCGTGAATCGACCCGCGGCCGCGACCTCGACATCACCGGCCTGAGCTACGCGATGCTCGATGCGCAAGGCCCGCAGCAATGGCCCGTGCGTGAAGGCCAGGTGCAAGGCCAGGCGCGGCTTTATGAAGACGGCCGCTTCGCCACACCCGATGGCAAGGCGCGCTTCGCCGATGTGCCGAGCGCGCCGCTGGCCGAGCCGAGCAGCGCCGCCTGGCCGTTCAGCCTGATCACCGGGCGGCTGCGCGACCAGTGGCATGGCATGAGCCGCACCGGCACGCTCGGCCGGCTGTACGGCCATGAAGGCGAGCCGACGGTCGACCTGCACGCGCAAGACATGGCGCGGCTGAAGTTGAACGACGGCATGCTGGTGCGCGTCAGTTCGCGCCGCGGCAGCCTGATCCTGCCGGTGCGCGGCAGCGACACCGTCGCGCCCACGCAGGTGTTCATTGCAATGCATTGGGGTGATGAAGCGCTGGGCGGCCATGACGCGCAAGGCCTCGCGGGCACTGGCATCAATGCCATCACCTCGCCGGCTTATTGCCCGCAATCGAAGCAACCCGAGTTGAAGCATGCGGCCGTCAAGCTGGAGAAGGTCGAGCTGCCGTGGCGCCTGACCGCCATGGCCTGGCTGCCGGCCGACGAAGCGCTGGCGGTGCGCGAGTACCTGAAGCCGAGCTTGTCGGCCTTCGACACGGCCAGCCTCGTGCCCTTTGGCCGCGAGCCCGATGCGCAGGGCCGCGTCGGCCTGCTGATGCGAGCGGCCTGCGCGCTTTCTCCAACCGACGAATGGTTAAAGCCATTGCGCGCAGCGTTCGGGTTAGACCAGGCCGGCGTGCTGGCTTATCACGATGCCCGGCGCGGCCAGCAGCGCGCGTTGCGCATCGAGCGTGTCAACGGCGTCGAGCAACTGAGCGGCTTCTGGCTCGCCGGAGATGCGTCGGGCGAAACCTGGCTGCGCACGCTGCTCGAAGGCGATCAGCCGCTGCCCGGCCCGGCACGCCATCTGCTGGCGCCCGGCGCCTTGATCGGCAAGGCCGCGCCGCAGCGCAGCCCACAGGTCTGCACCTGTTTCAACATCAGCGAAGCGGCGATCGTCGCTGAGCTGAAGCAATGCGCCGGCGATGCCGACGACCGCCTGTCGCAGCTGCAGTTCAACCTGAAATGCGGCACCCACTGCGGCTCATGCCTGCCGAAGCTGAAATCACTGGTGGCCACGGTGGTGGCGCCCAGCGTCGAACAAACGGGCCTGCCCCCGATAACGAGAGAACGGACCGAATGAGGTTGGGGCATGACGCCCGCCACCGCATCGGTAAGGCATTTGAACCGCACCCAGGGGCAGCGCAGCGCCGCCGATAATGCGGGCCCTGCGGCCCGCCTCACCGCCGCGCTTTCTTCCCTTTTTGCCACCACCGCGCGACCCCCGCGCCACCACCGCCCTCCCCATGAAACTTGCGCAAGTGCTGTTCTCCCAAGGCTTTGGCGCGCGCCGCGAATGCGAAGGCCTGATCTCGCTCGGCTATGTGACGCTGGGCGGCAAAGTCTGTGATGACCCGTTCGAAGAGGTCGATACCGACGGCCTGGTGTTCGGCGTGCGCGGCGAGCCGTGGCCGTATCACGAGAAGGCCTTGATCGTGATGAACAAGCCGCAGGGCGTCGAGTGCTCGCAAAAGCCGAAGCACCACATGAGCGTCTACAGCCTGCTGCCGATGCCGCTGCGCCGGCGCGATCTGCAAAGCATCGGCCGGCTCGATGAAGACACCACCGGCCTGCTGCTGTTCACCGACGATGGCGCGCTGATCCACCGCTTCACCTCGCCGAAGCGCCATCTGCCGAAGGTCTACGAAGTCGGCTGCAAGCACCCGGTGACGCCGGACCAGGTCGAGCGCCTGCTGGCCGGCGTGAAGCTGGTCGACGACCCGGCCACGGTGCAGGCCGCGGCCTGCGAGATCACCGGCGAGCTGACACTTCGCCTGACCTTGACCGAAGGCAAATACCACCAGGTCAAGCGCATGCTGGCCGCCGTCAGCAACCGGGTCGAGACGCTGCACCGCAGCGGCTTTGGCGCACTGAGCCTGCCGGCCGATCTGGCGCCGGGTCAATGGCGCTGGCTGAACGGCCCGCAAGACGTCGCACCGAAAGCCTGAGCGGCTCACGACAGTTTCTGAGCGCGCCAGCGCAGCGGCGAGGGGTGCCGCATCCCATCATCGATCCATCAACCAGGAGACCCCGATGATGTTTTCTTTGCTTCTCAAACCCTCCCGCCTGGCGCGCGCCGCCTGCCTGGGCCTGCCGCTCGCGTTGGCCGCTTGTGGCGGCTCGTCGAACGACAACACGCCAGCCCCCGCGGCCCCGGCGGCAGCACCGTTCAGCGTCATCAGCAGCAGCATCGTCGGCGGTACGCTGTCACAAAAGCAATTCGCCTCGGCCGCTGCAGGCTTCGGCTGCACCGGAGGCAACCTGTCGCCGCAGCTGTCGTGGAGCCACCTGCCGGCCGGCACCAAGAGCCTGGCGATCACGATGCACGACCGCGACGCGCCCACCGGCTCCGGCTTCTGACATTGGGTGTCGCCGACATCCCGGCAACGCTGAACGAGCTGGCCGAAGGCGCGGTCAAGCCCACCGCCGCCTGGGCCGGCCAGAACGACACCGGCCAGACCGGTTACCTCGGCGCCTGCCCTTCGGCCGGGCAGATCCACCGCTATGACATCACCGTGCATGCCTTGAGCGTCGAACACATTGGCGACACCCTGCCCGCCGATGCCAGCCCGGCGCTGGTGACCTTCGCGGTGCGCGGCAAGAGCCTGGGCAGCGCAACGCTGACCGCCAATGCCGGCACCGGTACGCTGGGCGGCGGCACGCCCGAGGCCACGCCCGCCGGCTTCGTGCTGAGCAGCAGCGACGCCGCCAACGGCAGCTTCGCCAACCCGCACTTCGCACCGACCGCCGCCGGCCTCGGCTGTGATGGCGGCAACTGTCGCCCCAACTCAGCTGGAGCGGCGCACCGGCCGGTACGAAGAGCTTCGCCGTGACGATGCACGACCCCGACCGGCTCCGGCTGGTGGCCCTGGGTGCTGGCCGACCTGCCCGCCGGGGCGCTGACGCTCGCCACCAACGCTAGCGCCACGCCTGCCGCCGGCACACCGCGGTGCGCAACGACGGCGGGCAAGCGGTGTACGGCGGCATCTGCCCACCGGCCGGCTCGACCCCATCACTACCTCGTGACGGTGCATGCGCTGGGCGTCGATTCGCTGGCCACGCTGCTGCCACCGAACCCCAGCGCGGCGATGGTCGGCTTCTTCATCAACAACACCCGCCTCGGCAAGGCCAGCCTGACGGTGCTCGGTAAGCACTGAAACGCACCGAAGTCGGCAAGGCTCGAATCGAATCGAACCGAGCACTGCCGCCTGCAAAGGCCGCTTCGCCTGGCAACAGGCGAGGCGGCTCTTTTTCTTGCCGAGGCCTCTGCGCGCCTCCAAGCTCCTCCGGGCTCACCCCGTTATCACCGGAGCCTGGCGGCTTCGGTCGCTGGCCTCACGCACAGGCATCATCCCGCAGGCCTCATCCCGCAGGCCAGGTCACGCAGGCAAGGCCACGCGCAAACGCGGCAGAGCCCTCGAACTCGGCGCAGGCCGCCACCGCCGGTAACATCCAGCGCGGTGGCACGTGCAGCCCCGGGATCAAGAGCCTCTTCGATGCGAACTTCACCGTTACGAAAACTGCGGCAATGGGGAATGGCGGCAGGGATCGCGCTGCTCGCAGCCGCGCTGCGGCTGCTGGCCGGGCCGCTGTTGGGCCAGCAGATGCCCTTCGTGCTGGCCTTTGTCGCGGTCGTGCTGTCGAGCCTGTGGTGGGGCACCGGCGCCGGGCTCGTGGCGGCGATGGTCAGCGCGGCCGCAGCAGCCAGCCGCTTTCTGCCGCCCGACGCCACCGGCTCCGATTTACCGATCCAGCTGGGCGGTTTTCTGTTGGCCTCGGCCTTCATTGCGCTGCTGTGCGGCCAGTGGGCCGGGCAGGTCGGCCGGCAAGTGGGCCGCCAAATCAACGATCCGGTGAGCACGATCGGTGGACCTCCAACGACACCGAACGAGACGCCCCACACCGTTCCCGAGACGCCGCTGACGGCCTGGCTGCGTGCCGTCCTGTGGGGTGCCTTCCTGGTACCGACGATCGCCTTTCTCATGGTCGCGTGGTGGGGCTTCGAGCGCGCGCAGACCGATGCGCGGGCCGCCGCCTCCCATGCCAGCCATCTCGCGCTGGAACATGCGCAGCACACCTTGCAGGTCGCCGAGGAAGTCGGCCGGCGGGCCGACCAGGCCGCCCTTGGTCATGACGACAGCCTGCGCCGCAGCGAGCCCGCGATCCGCCAGCGGCTGACCGACATCGTCGCCGGCCTGCCATCGGTCGTGAACCTCAACATCTGGAACCGGGACGGCTTGCTGCTGGCCACCAGCGAAACCGTGCCGCAGCAGCCCGGCTCGATCATCGCCGACCGCCCGTACTTTCAACAGCAGCGCGACGCACCGGTACCGGTGGGTATCAGCAAAGTGATGATCGGCCGGCAAAGCAAGCGCGAGTTGATGAACTTGACGCTTCGCCGCAGCAGCAGCGATGGCGCGTTCAACGGCATCATCGCGGTTGCGCTCGCGCCGCAGTTCTTCCGCGATTACTACCGCGCGCTGCTGGCCGAGCAGCCGCAGCTCGAAGCCTTCGGGCTGATCCGCACCGATGGCGAAATCCTGGCCCGCTGGCCGCCAAGCCCCGAGGGCATCACGCGCCTGCACCCCGACAGCCCGGCGCTGCGCGCGGTGCAGGGTGGCGCGGCCTCCGGCGTCGTCAACATCGGCGCGTCACCGGGCCGCGAAGCGCGGCTGGTCAGCTTTCGCCGGCTCGACCATTACCCCGTCTACGTCGTGGCCAGCTTCAGCCGCTCGGCGGCCTATGCCGGCTGGCTGCGCTTCCTGGGCCTGCTCGCCGCCATCCTCGGGCCGGTCACTGCAGTGCTGGTGTTCGTGACCTGGGTGGCGCTGAAAAAGACCCGCCATGAGCAAGCCACTTTTGCCGAACTGCAGGAAGAGATCCGCCGCCGCGGCCATGCGGAGCGCAGCATGCTGGAGAACCAGAAGCTGGAGACGCTGGCGGTGCTGTCCGGCGGCGTCGCCCACGAT
Source organism: Burkholderiales bacterium (assembly GCA_903643055.1). Next base: position 9,991 of record CAHJWV010000625.1, read on the forward strand.
TTCAACAACCTGCTGGCGATCGTCAGCGCGAGCCTGCATGTGCACAAGCGCAAGCATCCGCAAGTCGCCGAAGAGCCGCAGATGCATGCGATGGGGCGCGCGGTGGAGTCAGGCGTGCGCCTGACGCGGCAGCTGCTGTCGTTCTCACGCAAGCAGGCGCTGAAGCCGGAGACCGTGCACCTTCAAACCTGGCTGCCAAACGCAGAAGTTTTGTTTCGAACTTCCGTCGGTTCGGTGCTGCGCTGCGAAGTGGCGGTGGCGCCCGACACCGCAGCGATCAGCGTCGACCTGGCCGAGTTGGAGCTTGCGATCATCAACCTGGCGCTGAACGCGAAACACGCCAGCCCCGACGGCGGCAGCTTCCAACTGACGGCCCGCAACGCCCGGCCCGACGAAGGCCCGGCAGCACGCTTTGTCGTGATCGAGGCGAAAGACGAAGGCATCGGCATTCCAGCCGACGTGCTGCCGCGCATCCTCGAACCCTTCTTCACGACACGGGCACGCGGCGTCGGCTCCGGCCTGGGGCTGAGCCAGGTCAACGGCCTGTGCAGCCAGGCGGGCGGCTTCGTGCGCATCGAGAGCACCGTCGGCGCCGGCACCACGGTGCGGCTGTTCTTCCCGGCCACCACCGACGCCGCCCTGCCGGCGGCCGATGCGCCCGAGCCGGCCGTCAGCTCATTGAGCGGGCGCGTGCTGCTGGTCGAAGACAACGTGGAGGTCGCCGCCTCGCTGACGGTGATGCTGCGCGGTGTCGGCCTCGACGTGATCCCGGCGGCCGATGCCCGCAGCG
>CAHJWV010000626.1 GCA_903643055.1 Burkholderiales bacterium
TGTTCGACCGGGGCGGCGGCAGTCGGCGTCCGGTCATCTGACGACGGGCGCGCTTGCAATGGTGGTTGTTGCTGCGACGACTCGCCCATGCTCTTGTGGGCGCTCATCTTGCCCCCACTTCCTTGAGCATCTGCAGATCCGACATCACCTGTTCATGCACGGCGGCAAAAGCCTCCTTGGCGGGCGGTCGCTTGGCAATCAGGCCTGCAATCATCGCGACCAAAGCCGGAATGGCCGGGGCCGCGATCAAGGCCCATTCGGCCTGTTGAGACAAGTTGGGTGTGATGGCCCAGAGCATCAAGGCCACACCCGCGAGCACGGCCGCGACACCGATACAGCACAAGGCCAGCGCCGACATCAGCACCCGAATTGCCACACGGCTCCTGACATGTTGCGCTTCACTGCCGATCAATTCGGCATAGGCAGCGAGATGCTCGGCGAGCAGTTCCGGTTCGTTGACGATCAAGCGCACAAGCGGGTGGATCATGGTCTGCGTACTCACGGAGCGATGTCGGACGCCATGTCGGACGCCATATCGGACGGAAAGCAAGCCCGGGCAACGTCAACGCTGCGCCGGGCTCGACAGGATGCTGCCCGCCGAGGCGCACAGCGTCAATCAATGAATCTCAGTAGCGGTTGCGGCGAGCGCTTTGAATCAGGCTCAACAGGCCCATCAGTGCGGCACCGGTGGCTGCAGCGATCAGCACCGACTTGACTGGTTCGTCCTTGACGTAACGCACCGTCGCTTCGCTGACGCCGTTGGCGCGCTCCCGGATCTGCACGGCGCCATCGCGCACTGCGTCATAGCTGCGGCGGGCAGCGCTTTCAGCTTGCTCGGCCAAGCGGCTGATGGTGGGCTGCACGCGGTCACGGGCGGAATCGACGGCTGCATCGATGTGGTCGAGGGTGTTGTTGGCTACCCGGCGTGTTGAGCGCAGTGCGTTGTCTGCCGAATCGGCCAGGTGGTTGGCGGTGGCTGCTGCGTTGTCGGCAGCATTCGAGAAACCTTGCTTGGTGGTGATCATGGAGTGTCCTTTCGTGGTTATGAAGAAGCTTGAGCGGAAACGGGCTAAGCGCAGCGGGAAGGATGTCGGGATCTAAGGCTCGCTGCGTGGGTGGCGTTGAGCAACGACGGATCGCGGGTCACGTGCCTTTTCTGATCAGGCTGAACAGGAAGCTCGCCACAGCCATGATGGCGAATACGACGAAAAGGATCTTGGCAATGCCGGCCGCACTGGCAGCAATGCCGCCAAAGCCGAACAGCGCTGCAATCAGCGCGATGATGAAAAAGACAACGGCGTAGTGCAGCATGAGAAGCTCCTTAATATCGTATGTGGGTGGCTGAGTCACTGACACTACAGAGGCAGCATCTCGTTATGTTCTGAGCCGCCGACTCTGTATCGTCAATGTGCAGTTAGCTTAAGGTCGACCTCGGGCGCTCACCATGAGACGTTGAGCCGATAGCCTGTCGGTGGCTCGGGGCTGGCGTTGTAGGACGCCGCCGACAGGCCGCTCAATATCAAGCGGCAGGCAGTTGCGGTAGCAGCGCATGGATGTGCGTGCCTTCGCCGGGCTCGGCTTCAAGGTGCATTTGCCCGCCTTCTGCCTCGACGCGGTAGCGCATGCCGACCAGCCCGTGGGTCGACGGGTTGGTCGCCTGCATATCGAAGCCCACGCCGTCATCTCGCACCGACACCATCACCTGATCGCCCTCGCTGCGCAGGCGGATCAACACCAGATGCGCTTGCGCGTACTTGCCGATGTTGGTCAATGCCTCCTGGACGAGCCGGTAGACCGTGAGTTCGGCTGAAGGCTTCAGGCGAACGGCTTCCAGCTCGCAGGTCACGTCGACGCCGGAGCTCTCGCCGAATTCGCGGCTCAAGATTTCGAGTGCTGCCACGAGCCCGAGGTTGTTGAGCGATGAAGGCCGCAGGTCTTCGATGATGCGGCGCTTCAACGCGATGCCACTGTTCAGCGTTTCGTTCAGGTGGACCAGCCGTTCGGTGGCCTCCGGCGTGATCTGCGGCAGCCGCGACTTGAGCCGCGCCACGTCGAGCTTGGCCGCGGTGAGGAGCGCGCCGAGCTCGTCATGCAGGTCGCGTGCAAGCCGGCTGCGCTCGTCTTCGCGGGCGTTTTGCAGATGATGGGCCAGCTCGGTCAGTTGCGTCGTGCGCCGCTGCACCTGGCCTTCCAGCAGATCGCGCTCGGTCTGCAAGGCTTTCTGCTGGCGCTCGCGCTCCTTGCCGAGCGCAGCAGTCTGGCGCAAATACATGAAGAAGGCCAGCACGCTCAAGGCCGTCATGGCGCTGACGCCGAGTCGGCTCAGCAGCAGCGTCTCATAGACGCTTTCTCGGCCGAGCTTGATCAGCGACGATTCGCGCTGAATCAGCTTCTCCGAGGCCAGGCGGATGCTCTCCATCTGCTCGCGGCCGATGTCGGTCTCGATCAGCGCCCGCCACGCGGCCTCGCGGCCTTCCGAGCGCAGCTGAATCGTGGTCTCCATCTCGCTCAGCTTCTTGTTGACCAGCGACACGAGTTCGGTGAACTCCTCGACCTGCCCAGATTCGTTGACATAGAAATCATGCAGCGCCTTCAAGGTCTGCCCGATGTTTTCCATCGACTTGCGGTACGGCTTGAGGTATTCGGCGCGGCCGGTGATCAGGTAGCCGCGCTGGCCGTTCTCGGCATCGAGCACCTGGCGGATCAAGGCCATGTTGTCGAGTTGGGCTCGGCTGAGCTGGCCGAGCCGGTCGAGCGATTCGACGGACGAGTGATAGGCCGATTCGCTGATCACCATCAGCGTGACCGCGGTCACGACGGCCAATGGAAAGGTAACCGCACTTCGTTTGACGCGACTCAGGAGGTTGTTCATGCCGTTTTCGAGATGTCCATCTAAAATGTAGGGAGGCTACCAACCAGGACCTGCCCCCTATGATCAAGATCGCCATCGTTGATGACCACGCCGTTGTACGTGCTGGCCTGCGCCAGTACCTTTCCGAGCAGGTCGATCTGCAGGTGGTCGCGGAAGCGGCCAATGGCCGTGAGGCGCTCGACATCGTTCGCAAAGGGCTGATCGATGTCCTGGTGATGGATTTGTCGATGCCGGAGCAAAGCGGCGTCGATGCGCTGGCAGCGATCCGTGCGCGTGCGCCGGAACTGCCGGTGCTCATTTTGAGCGGCTTTCCTGAAACGCACTACGCGACCACGCTGCTGCGCCAGGGCGCGAGCGGCTACCTGAACAAGGAATGCGACCCCGACGAAATCGTCACCGCGATTCGCACCGTTGCGCGGGGCCGCAAGTACATCACGCCGGCCGTGGCCGAGTTGCTGGCCGACAACCTCGGTGGCAACTCCGAGAAGCCGCTGCACGAGCAACTGTCGGAGCGCGAGTTCCAGGTGTTCCTGCGCCTGGCAAAGGGCGAGACCATTGGCCACATGGCCGACAGCCTGTCGCTGAGCGTCAAGACGGTCAGCACCTATCGCACGCGTGTGATGGAAAAGATGAAGCTCGAGTCGAACAGCGACTTGACCTACTACGCACTGAAGAACGGCCTGATTCAGTAGGCCGTCGGCCCTCACAGCGTTCCGTGCCCGCTGATCTCGCCTTCTGCCAGCCGCTGGCAGTAGGTGATCAGCGCATCGATCTCGTTGGACTTGTCGAAGACCTTGTGGGCGCCCAACTCCAGGCATTTGCGGCGCATGTCGGGCGTTGCGTAGTTGCTCAGCACCACACGCCGGGTGTGCGCAGGCAGGTCGGAACTCGCTGCCAACACCCCCAGCCCTGAACCGCTCTTCAGGAAGATGTCGATGATCACGAGGTCGCAGTTGTTCTGGGCATGCTTGATCCAATAGACCGCTGCCGATTCGTTGTCTGCCGTACCGACCACTTCCACCGCCACAAGCTCTTCGAGCGTGGCAATGAGGTTCTCGCGGATGACCGGGCTGTCTTCGACGATGTAGGTCTTCAGCATGACCTGGCTTTCACCGCATCCCGATGCTCGTCCATGATGATGACTGCGCAGTGGCGTTCTGGTTTTGAGGGCTTGACGCATGAGTCGGCGATGGCACTTGAGGCTTTGCTTGCGTCGCTGCAAAGTGATTCAAAGCGCCGCGGATCTGGCTGCAGTCATGCGGCGATTGTATTGAAGCCCTGCGTTCTTGCATCGTCGGGAGACGGGCGCAAACCATGTAGGACGCCGCCTACGGTCGATGTGACCTCATGTTCATTGGTGTACGTGAACCCTGCCACACGTTACCTTCCGTAGGACAGGGCCCACAGAGGCCCGCTGCTTCGTCCTGCTGTGTTTGAGGGGGGGGCTCACTAGACTCGGTAGCACTCCAACCATATCGAGGGCATGCCATGAAGAAGTTGTTGATGTGGGCAGTCGGTGTTCCATTTCTGGTGCTCAGCATGGTCATGGTCACATTCAATGACAGTTCGGAGCGCAGCTGGACGGAGGCAGCCAACGGTCAAGTGATGCAGCGTCGCTGATGTGGGTCGTATGCATGCATTGCCACTGATGAGGGGCTACGAAGGCTTCGATTTCGCCCCGGCCTCAACGATAGAAGAGTTTCCCCGCGCTTTTGCGCGCTGGGAGCCACCTAACCGGCAATTGCGCCGCGCCAAGTTCAGGCGCGAGCTGAACGACGCCATCGAGCGCCTGCGCGCCTGCGTGCGTCAGATCGAAAGCTTCACTGACGAGCAGCGCTCCTTATCGCAAGCGGCGCAGTGGCTGGTCGACAATTTCTATGTCATCGAGCGCATTCAGCCGCAGCTGTCGCTGCAGCTGGCCGATGCGGCCGTGCGCGGGTTGCCGGCTTACCAGCAAGCTGGGCAGCGCCGCGCGCGCGTTGAACTGCTGTCGCATTTTTATCTCGAAGCCTGCGATTTTGACTTCGAAGCCGATGAACTCGTTCAGGTGCTAACCGACTATCAGCGCGTACACGCACTGACGCTGCGCGAGTTGTCGTTGTTATCGCCGATCCTCAACTTTCTGTTGATCCGCCAGCTTGCGGTCTGCGCCGAGCAGATCCTGGAGATTCATCGCGGCGCACACGAGGCCGATCTGATGGCCGATGCGAAGCTGATGCCCGGCAAGCGGCTGGCCGAACCCAATCTTGGCGGCGAATCGTCGGATTTTCGCCAAGCTTATCTCGGGCAGCTCGGTCAACGCCATCGTTATGACGATCCGGCCGTGATGTCGCTGGCGGGTGATGTGGCAGGTGGTGTGGCAGGCGAGCGCGCGGTCGAGTTGCCCACCGGGCCGGCTGCGGCGATCGAGCAGGACTTGATCGCACGCACCGTGCTCGACGTGCGGGTGCGCAACATCTTCCGCAGCGTGAAGGCGATCGAGCTGAGCGATTGGGTCGACATCTTCTCGAAGACTTCGCTGGTCGATCGCGCATTGCAGCGCAATGCCGTCTATGCGCGAATGGACCCGCCATCGAAAGCTTTGTATCGACTGGAGATCGAGCGCCTGAGCGCGCGCAGCAGCATGTCGGAGCCGGATCTGGCCGAGCTGGTCGTCGAGCAGTTCGGCAAAGGCCGAAAACCGCAGGCCGATGCGCAGGCCGGTGAAGACGCCGACATCGGCTGGGCCCTGCTGTCGGATGGCCGGGCCGCGCTGGAGCGCGCGATCGGTGTGCCGCTGAATCCGTTGCGGCGTGTGGCAGAGGCGGTGCCGCAAAGCAAGCTGTGGGCTTATGTGTCGTTGACAGCCGTGTTGACGCTGGCCATCACGCTGTTTGCACTGAACACCGGCTATGAAGGCCGGCCTACGCTGGGC
>CAHJWV010000627.1 GCA_903643055.1 Burkholderiales bacterium
TTCGCTGCGGTCGACCGGCTGGCCCACTTGCACGGCGCGGCGCTCATGCTCGAAGCGGTCGGCACGCACGGCGTTGCCCAGCGCGTCGCCATCGGCGATCGTCAGCGCCGAGTAGTCACGCCATTGGTCGGGGTAGCCGATCTTGGTCGTGTATTTCGCCAGCTTGTCTTTCGCACGCTCGCGCGTGGCCGGGCTCATCCAGCGCAGGCCGTCGATCGATTGGCGATAGCTCGTCATCAGGTTGGCCACCAGTTGCTGCATGCGCGCCTTGTAGTCGGGCGGGAAGTGCCGCGCCACATAGATCTGGCCGACCGCCTCGCCCAGTGCGCCATCGAGCGCTGCGGTGGCCTGCTGCCAGCGTGGCTTGGGTTGCTCCAGGCCGCGCAAGGTGTGGCCGTGGTAGGCAAAGCTGACGTCGCGGAAGGCCTTCGGCAGCACGTCGGCATGGGCATCGAGCAGGCGGGCATGGTGGTAGAGCTTCCAGTCAGCCAGCGAGCTGGTCTTGACGATGCGCGACAGGGCCTTGACGTAGCTCGGCTGCCCGACCACCAGGTGATCGATCGAATGAAGGGCGCCGCCTTCGAAGAAACCGTTCCAGGCGATGCCCGGTGCTTGCCGCGCCAGTTGCAGCGGCGTGCGTGGGTTGTAGGTCTTGATCGAATCGCGGCTGTCGACTTGCGACCATTGCACACGCGCCAGCTTCTTCTCCAGCGCATAGACCGCCTGGGCATGCGCTTGTGCCTGCGCGTCGCCGCTCAGTGTGAAAAGCGTTTGCAAGTAGGCGAGATAAGCGTCGCGCGCCTTCACGAAGTGCGCGTCGTTGAGCAGGTAGTAATCGCGGTTGGGCAGGCCCAGGCCGTCTTGCCACAGCGAGGCGCGGTTGATGCCCGGCTCCTTGGGGTCGCCGCTGACCAGCACGCCCAGCGGCGACGGCGCGACGCCTTGCCAGCGGCCCCACAGCGCGGTCAGGCTTGAGGGGCTGTCGACCGCATCGACTTGCGCGAGCCACGCTTGCAGCGGCGCCACGCCAGCGGCATCGATCGCCGCCTCATCGACGAAGCTGCGATAGAAGGCGCCGATCTTCTGCTCGACGCCACCGGCCGGCGCGGCATCGCCGCTCAGGCCTTCGCAGATCGCGCGCACCCGCGCATCGGCGCGGTCGCCCAGCTCCTGCGCAATGCCGAAGTCCGACTTGTCGGCCGGGATCGGCGTGTCTTTCAGCCATTGGCCGTTGGCCGCGTTGAACAGATCGTCTTGCACGCGCACGGTGCTGTCGAACCCGTCGCGATTGAACGTGGACGCCAGCGCGGCCGGTTGCGCTGCAATGGCCCACGCCGCCTGCCAGGCGAGCGCGGCCAGCGCCAGATGCTTGAACTTCATGGTGCTACCTCGTGATGTCGATGGAGCGGGCTGATGGAGCAGGCCGATAGGGCAAGCCGATGGAGCAGCCCGATCGAGCAAGGGCCCTCACCAGATGCGGATGCGCTCTTCGCTGGGTTTGTACATGCCGTCGCCGGGCTTCGTGCCGAAACTCTCGTGGAAGCCGTCGTGGTTGATCGACGCCCCGTTGGCGCGGAACTGCGATGGCGAATGGGGGTCGGTGGTGAGCAGCTGCAGCGCACGCGATTCGCGGGCCTTGCCGCGCCAGGCGACCGACCAAGCCAGGAAGAAGCGCTGGTCGCCGGTCAGCCCATCGATCAGCGGCGCGGGCTTGTCGCCCAGCGCCAGATGGTAGGCCTTGTAGGCGATCTGCAGGCCCGACAGGTCGGCGATGTTTTCGCCGAGCGTCAACTTGCCGTTGACCTTGCTGCCGGGCAGCGGCTCGTACTGGCTGTATTGCGCGACCAGGCGCTCACCGAGCGCATCGAAGGCCTTGCGGTCAGCCTCGCTCCACCAGTTCTGCAGCTTGCCGGTACCGTCGTACTGGCTGCCTTCGTCATCGAAGCCATGGCTGATCTCGTGTCCGATCACGGCACCGATGGCGCCGTAATTGGCCGCATCGTCGGCAGCCATGTCGAACAGCGGCGGCTCCAGGATCGCCGCCGGGAACACGATCTCGTTCGCGTTGGGGTTGTAGTAGGCATTGACGGTTTGCGGCGTCATGCCCCACTCGCGGTGATCGACTTTCTGGCCGATGCGCTTGGCCCGGCGCTCATACGCAAAGCGGCCCGCGCGACGGCTGTTGCCGAAGGCGTCGCCTTCGCGCATTTCGAGCGCCGAATAGTCGCGCCATTGGTCGGGGTAGCCGATCTTGGTCGTGTACTGCGCTAGTTTTTCCTTGGCGCGCAGTTGTGTCTGCGGGCTCATCCAGGTCACCTTGTCGATCGAGTCGCCATAAGCGACCAGCAGCTTGTCGACCAGCTCGCGCATGCGCAGCTTGTATTCGGGCGGGAAGTGCCGCGCGACATAGACTTGGCCGACGGCTTCCCCGAGCGCGCGGTTCAATGCGGCGTTGCCCAAACGCCAACGCGGCAGCTGCTGCTCGTTGCCTTGCAGTGCCTTGCCGTGGAAGGCGAAATGCGCGTCGCGGAAGGCCTGCGGCAGCACCAGCGCGCTGTCGTCGATCAGGCGTGCGCGCAGGTAGAGCTTCCAGGTGGCCAGCGGCGTTTCGCGCACGGCCTTGCCGAGTGCGGTGGCATAGCTCGGCTGGGCGATCGAAACTCGGTCGATCACCGGCAGCCGCGCGGCCTTGAAGTAGGCGTTCCAAGCGAAGCCCGGCGCAAGCTTGTTCACCGCCTTCACCGTCAACGGGTTGTAGGTCTTGACCGAGTCGCGGTTGGCCACCGGCGTCCATTGCGCTTCGGCCAGTCGCTTCTCCAGCGTGAACACCGTGCGCGCGTGCTGTTCGGCGTGGCGGTCGCCGGTCAGGCTCAGCAGCGTTTGCAGGTAATCGAGATAAGCAACGCGTGCCTTCTCGAAACGCTCGCCCGGCTCGAGGTAATACGCCCGCGTCGGCAGGCCCAGGCCGTCTTGCCAGGTGTTGGCGCGGTAGATGTCGGGGTTCTTTGGATCGGCGTCGACATCGGCTGCGATCGGCGTGGAGGTGCGGCCTTGCAGCTCACCCAGCAGCGCGGCGAGCTGCTCCCTGGTCTTGAGCCTGTCGATCTTCGCAAGCCAGGGTGCGAGCGGCGCGGTGCCCGCCCGGTCGATCGCGGCTTCGTCGAGATAGCTCCGGTAGAACGCGCCGATCTTGGCTTCATTGCTGCCCGGCGTCGCGGTGGCTGCAGTCACTTCATCGACGATCTTGTGCACGCGCTCATCGGCGCGGTCACGCAGCTGGAACAGGGTGCCGTAGTTCGACTTGTCGGCCGGAATCGGCGTGTCTTTCAACCACTGGCCGTTGGCGGCCTTGAACAGATCGTCTTGCGGGCGGACCGAGGCATCGAAGCCGCTGCGGTCGATGCCCGCACTCAGTGGCTGGGCGGGCGCGGCGCCGGCATGGAGCGCAAGCGCGGCCAACGCGAGGGTGCGAAGTTGCATGGGGTTCTCGATGACATGCGAAAAGCTGCGTACCGGGCAAAGCCGGCACGCAGCGGGGCTGCGGAAGGGCCGCGGTTACTTTACTTGAGGCTGACGCCGTAGAACTGGTTGGTTCCGAACGGGCTCATCTTGAAGCCCTCGACGTTCTTTTGCATCGGCTGGTAGACCAGCGAGTGCGCCAGCGGCACCCATGGCGATTCGCGTTTGAAGATCTCCTGAGCCTGCTCATAGAGCTTGGTGCGCTCAGCCACATTGGCCGTTTGCTTGGCCTTCTGGATCACTGCGTCGAATTCCTTGTCGCACCACTGCGCATAGTTCGAGCCGCCAACGGCCGAGCAACTCAGCAGGTTGCCGAGGAAGTTGTCGGGGTCGCCGTTGTCGCCGGTCCAGCCGAACATGCCGATGTCGCTTTCACCGGCCTTCGCGCGCTTGATGTATTCAGCCCATTCGTACTTGACGATCTGCGCCTTGATGCCAACCTTGGCCAGGTCGGACTGGATCAGTTCAGCCGTCTGCTGGCCGTTCGGGTTGTACGGGCGTTGGACCGGCAGTGCCCACAGCTTGGTCTCGAAGCCGTTCGGGAAGCCCGCCTTGGCCAGCAGCGCCTTGGCCTTCTCGGGGTTGTATTCGGCGGCCTTGATCTGCTTGTTGTACGACCACATCGTTGGCGGGATCGGGTTCACCGCCACCGCACCGGCGCCTTGGTAGACCGCATCGATCACCGACTTCTTGTTGATCGCCAGCGAAATCGCCTGGCGCACTTCGAGGCTGTCGAAAGGCTTGTGCTTGACGTTCAGCGACAGGTAGCCGATGTTCAGGCCGTTCTTCTCCAGCAGCTTCAGGCGCGGCTCTTTCTTCAGCGCCTCGACCTCGGCCGGCTTCGGGTACGACGAGATCTGGCATTCGCCGGCCTTGAGCTTTTGCGCGCGCACCGCGGAATCGGTGTTGATCGAGAAGATCAGGTTGTCGATCTTGGCCTTGCCGGCCCAGTAGTCGGCAAAGGCGGTGTAGCGGATCTGCGCGTCCTTGTCGTAGCGCTTGAAGGCGAACGGCCCGGTGCCGATCGGCTTGGTGTTGAGGTCGTTACCGGCACCGGCCTTCAGCAGCTTGTCGGCATATTCGGCCGAATGGATCGAGGCAAAGTCCATCGCCAGGTTGGCCAGGAAGGCCGCGTCAACGGTCTTCAACGTGAAGCGCACCGTCAGCGGATCAACCTTCTCGATCTTCACGATGTTGTCGGCCAGGCCCATGTCGGAGGCGTATTCGAACGACGCGGGAAAGGCCTTCTGGAAAGCGTTCTCCTTGTTGATCATGCGATCGAAGGTGAACACCACGTCGTCGGCATTGAACTCACGCGAGGGCTTGAACCACTCGGCGGTATGGAACTTCACGCTCTTTCTCAGGTTGAAGGTGTAGACCAAACCATCGGCGCTGATGTTCCACTTTTCGGCCAGGCCGGCTTCGATGCGGGTCTCGCCGCGCTCGAACTGCACAAGGCGGTTGAACACCGTCTGCGAACTGGCATCGAAGGTCGTACCGGTGGTGTAGCGGCCGGGGTCGAAGCCTTCGGGGCTGCCTTCGGAGCAGTAGATCAGCGTGCTGGCTGCTTGCGCGCCGAGTGCCGCGAAACTTGTCAGGGCTGCCGCCAGGGTAGGGCGGGCGAGGCATTTCAATGTCTTCATGGAGGAGCCACCTTGTGGATGACGAAAAGTCGCGAGAGTCTAGGGCAAACCAAGACCCACGCGGTCTGGGTGGTTCTTGGTGGTTGCCCTCACATGCAGGTTCCACGCCATCGCTGGTCCCTTGGCTTTGCTGCGGTTGATCGCAAGCGCGCCGGCTCGCGATGCGCGACCTAGAATCACCGGCTTTGCATCGCTTGCCGGGAGTGCTCAGCCATGGCCATCTATCAGCTCGAAGCGCAGTCGCCGGTCATTGCCGAATCGGCCTGGGTGGCCGATTCGGCGCAGGTCATCGGCCAGGTGACGCTGGCCGAGAACGCCAGCGTCTGGTTCGGTGCGGTGATCCGTGGTGACACAGAAAGGATCGAGATCGGCCGCAACAGCAATGTGCAGGACGGTTCGGTGATCCATGCCGATCGGGGCTTTCCGACCGTCATCGGCAGCGAGGTGACGATCGGCCATCAGGTCATGCTACATGGCTGCACGGTCGGCGACGGCTCGCTGATCGGCATTCAGGCGGTGGTGCTCAATGGCGCGAAGATCGGTCGCCATTGCATCGTCGGTGCCGGTGCGCTGGTGACCGAAGGGAAGGAATTTCCGGACGGCTCGATGATCATCGGCTCACCGGCCAAGATCGTTCGCCAGCTGACGGCCGAGCAGATCGAAGGTCTGCAACATGGCGCCGCGCATTACGTCGAGAACGCGCAGCGCTACAAGACAGGGTTGAAGAAGTTGTCGTCATGAGTGAATTGCACAAGTTCCTGTTCTAAGGCCTGCCGGTTCGCGGCATGCTCGTGCGCCTGACCGACAGCTGGCAGGAAGTGCTGCGCCGGCGCGAGAAATCGCAAGACCCTTTTCCGCCCGCGGTGCGCGAGCTGATGGGCGAGATGGCCGCGGCCGGCGTGCTGATGCAATCGAACATCAAGTTCGAAGGCGCACTGATTTTGCAAGCGCATGGCGATGGGCCGGTGAAGCTGGCCGTGGCCGAGGTGCAGAACGATCTGGCCTTTCGGGTGACCGCGAAGGTGATCGGCGAGGTGCCCGATGGCGCGCGCCTGGAATCGATGCTGAACGTGAAAGGTAAGGGCCGCTGCGCGATCACGCTCGATCCGAAAGACCGTTTTCCGGGCCAGCAGCCTTACCAGGGCGTGGTCGGCCTGCATGGCGATCAGGGTGAGCCACTGCAACAGCTGAGTGAAGTTCTTGAGCACTACATGCTGCAATCCGAACAGTTGGACACCCGCCTGATCCTGGCTGCCAATGACGATGTGGCCGCCGGCCTGCTGATCCAGCGCATGCCGATGCAAGGCGAGGGCAACCTCGAAGGCCAGGCGGGCGGGCTGCGCAACGAAGACGAGATCGGCATCAACGAGGCCTACAACCGCATCTCGCACCTGGCCGCCACTCTGACGCGCGAAGAGCTGCTGACGCTCGACCCGGAAACGGTGATGCGCCGCTTGTTCTGGGAAGAGACGGTGCGGCGCTTCGAGCCGCAGGCGCCGCGCTTTGCCTGCACCTGCTCGCGCGAGCGCGTGGGCAGCATGCTGAAGGGCCTGGGCCGCGAAGAGACCGACAGCATCATTGCCGAACAAGGCCGCGTCGAGATCAGCTGCGACTTCTGCGGGCTGCAATATCACTTCGATCCGGTGGACGTCGGCGAGCTGTTCACGCCGCCGCGCGACCATCCGCCGGCTTCTACCACCCTCAACTGAACACAGGCGGCACGATGGGCTACGCACTGATGAAATTGATCCACCTGTCGGCCGTCATCGTCTGGCTGGGCGGCATGGCCTTCACCTTGTTCTGTCTGCGCCCGGCGGCAGCCGGCCTGACGCCCGACGTGCGCGTGCCCTTCATGGCGCGCGTGCTCGGCCGCTTCTTCGCGATCGTGCTCGCGGTGGGCCTGCTGACGCTGGCCACCGGCATCGGCATGATGCTGCGCGTGTCGCAGAGCAACCATGCCATCGGTGCGGCGTTCAACATGCCGCTGGAGTGGCGCGTCATGGCGGTGCTGGGCGTGGTGATGCTGTTGATCTTCGGCCACATCCGCTTTGCCTTGTACAAGCGGCTGCAGCGCGCCTCGGCCGCGGGCGATTGGCCGGCCGGTGGCGCCGCCCTTGGCTCGATC
>CAHJWV010000628.1 GCA_903643055.1 Burkholderiales bacterium
CTCTCCTTCGATGAACCCATTCTCCACTCCAGGTAGCTCACCAGGTGAGCCTGCTGAAGTTTGTCGCTAATCAAGAAACCCCAAACACCCCCCCACAAACATCCAAATAAAAGAAAGCCCAAGGTGCTCCGCCTAGAACTCCAAAACCTCAGCAAAACCTACCCATCCGTTAAAGCCAACGACCGCATTTCCCTGCGCGTCAAACCCGGCGAGATCCACGCCATCCTGGGCGAAAACGGTGCTGGCAAATCCACGCTGATGAAGATGATCTACGGCGCCACACTCCCCGACGAAGGCCAGATCCGCTGGAACGGTGAGCGGGTACAGATCCGCCATCCACAAGAAGCGCGCGCCCTCGGCATCGCGATGGTGTTCCAGCACTTCAGCCTGTTCGACACCCTCACCACCGCCGAGAACGTCTGGCTCGGCCTCGACAAATCACGCTCGCTCCATGAAGTCATCCAGCGCATCGGCAAGGTGTCGAAGGACTACGGCCTCGACGTCGAGCCGCTGCGCCCGGTGCACACGCTGTCGGTCGGCGAACGCCAGCGGGTCGAGATCGTTCGCGCGTTGATGACAAACCCGAAGCTGCTGATCCTTGATGAGCCGACCTCGGTGCTGACGCCGCAGGCGGTCGACACGCTTTTCGTCACGCTGCGCCAGCTCGCGGCCGAGGGCTGCAGCATCCTCTACATCAGCCACAAGCTCGACGAGATCCGCGCACTGTGTCACCACTGCACCGTGCTGCGCGCAGGCCGCGTCACCGGCGAGGTCGACCCGACGCAAGAGACCCACGCCAGCCTGTCGCGGTTGATGCTCGGCGCCGAGCCGCCGAAGCTGAAGCCTGCGCAGGCGCGGCCCGGCGCGGTGGTGCTCGAAGTCAGCCAGCTGAGCCTGGCCGCACCCGATCCGTTCGGCATCGCGCTGCATGACATCGGCTTCGAGGTGCGCGCCGGCGAGATCCTCGGCCTGGCTGGCGTGTCAGGCAATGGCCAACAAGCGCTGATGGCCGCGCTGTCGGGCGAAGACACGCGCGCGCCGCCGGCCAGCATTCGCCTCTTCGGGCAGCCGATCGGCCAGCAACCGCCGCGCCCGCGCCGCGCCGCGGGGCTGCATTTCGTGCCCGAAGAACGCCTCGGCCGTGGGGCGGTGCCCAGCCTGTCGTTGGCGCATAACACGCTTCTCACGCGCACCGAAGCGGTTGGCTCGGGCTGGGTGTCCACGCGCCAGGTCGCAGCGCTCGCGCAGCGCCTGATCGAGCGTTTTCAGGTCAAGGCCGGCGGCCCGCACGCGGCGGCGCGCAGCCTGTCGGGCGGCAACCTGCAGAAATTTCTCGTCGGCCGCGAGATCGATGCGCAGCCGAAGCTGCTGATCGTGTCGCAGCCGACCTGGGGCGTCGACGTGGGCGCCGCAGCGCAGATTCGCGCCGAGCTGCTGGCGCTGCGCGATGCGGGCTGCGCGGTGCTGGTCGTCAGCGAAGAACTCGATGAACTGTTTGAGATCGCCGACAGGCTGGTCGTGATCGCGAAGGGCCGCGTGTCGCCGAGCGTGCCGACACATGAAGCCACGGTCGAACAGATCGGCGCCTGGATGTCGGGGCTGTGGGGCGCCACCGAAGCCACCACCGAAGGAGTTCCGCATGCTGAAGCTTGAGCTTCGCCCCGAGCCGAGCCGCGCGATGTCGGTCGCGTCGCCGCTGCTGGCGCTGGCCTTCACCGTCGTGATCGGCGTGGCGCTGTTCATGCTGCTGGGCAAAGACCCGTTGCGCGGTCTGCAGGTGTTCTTCATCGAGCCGGTGAAGAGCGGCTATGCGCTGTCGGAGCTGGCGATCAAGGCCACGCCGCTGTTGCTGATCGCGCTCGGCCTCGCGGTGTGCTTTCGCTCGAACGTCTGGAACATCGGCGCCGAGGGTCAGTTCATCCTCGGCGCTGTCGCGGCCGGCGGCGTGGCGATGCACGCCGGCCCCGCCACCAGCCACTGGATCGTGCTGCCGATCCTGCTGGCCGGCGTTGCGGGCGGCATGCTGTGGGCGGCGATCGTTGCGTGGCTGCGCGACCAATTCAACGCAAGCGAAATCCTGGTCAGCCTGATGCTGGTCTACGTCGCCGACATGGTGCTGAGCTACCTCGTCTACGGCCCCTGGAAAGACCCGGCCGGCTACAACTTCCCGCAGACGATCAGCTTCGCTGAGGCCACCAAGATCCCGCGCCTGTTCAGCGGCTTTCGCGCCCACATCGGCCTGGTGATCGCCCTGGCTTTGGCCGCCGCCGCCTGGCTGTTCCTCTTCCGCAGCTACGCCGGGTTCCAGTTGCAGGTCGGCGGGCTGGCACCGGCCGCGGCGCGCTATGCCGGCTTCTCATCGCGCAAGGCACTCTGGACGGCGTTGCTCGGCTCAGGCGGCATGGCCGGCCTGGCGGGGGCACTCGAGGTCGCCGGGCCACTCGGCCAGCTGACCCCGCATGTGCCCGCTGGCTATGGCTTCGCGGCGATCATCGTCGCCTTCGTCGGCCGGCTGCACCCGCTGGGCATCGTGTTCTCGGCCATCCTGATGAGCATGTTCTACATCGGCGGCGAACTCGCGCAATCGCGGCTGGGCCTGCCCAAATCCTTGACCGGCGTCTTCCAGGGCCTGCTGCTGTTCACGCTGCTGGCCTGCGACACGCTGATCCACTACCGCCTCGTCTGGAAGGCCGCCCGGCCCGCCGCCGCCCCGGCCTCCGCCACCCCATCCACCCCCGGAGGCGCCTGATGGACGCATTCGCCCTGCTGCTCGCCTCGACGCTCAATGCCGGCACCGTGCTCGCGTTCGCCGCGCTTGGCCTGTTGATCAACGAGCGCGCCGGCATCGTCAACCTCGGTGCCGAAGGCATGATGCTGGTGGCCGCCATCGCCGGCTTTGCGAGTGCCGTGCACAGCGGCAGCGACTGGGTGGGTCTCGCGGCCGGCGCCGGCGCAGGCGCTTTGCTCGCGGCGCTGTTCGGGCTGCTGGTGATCTGGCTCAACACCAACCCATACGCGACCGGCCTGGCGCTCAGCCTCTTCGGCAGCGGCTTCTCGGCCTTCGTCGGCATCCGCTACACACAGGAGAAACTGCCCGAGCGCGCGCAGTTCCATGTGCCCGGGCTGGCCGATCTGCCGTTCGTCGGCCCGGCCTTGTTTCGCCAGCACCCGATGGTCTATGCAGCGATCGCGCTGAGCTTGGCGCTGGGCTGGTTCCTCTATCGCTCGCGCGCCGGGCTGGTGCTGCGCGCGGTCGGCGAATCACCGGAATCCGCGCATGCGCTCGGTTATCCGGTGCGCCGCATCCGGCTGGCAGCAGTCGTGGCCGGCGGCGCGCTGTGCGGCCTCTCCGGTGCTTACATTTCGGTGATTTACACGCCGCTGTGGGTCGAGGGCATGGTGGCCGGCAAGGGCTGGATCGCGCTCGCGCTGACGACCTTCGCGACCTGGCGGCCGGCACGCGTGTTGCTCGGGGCTTATCTGTTCGGTGGCGTCACGATGCTGCAATTCCATTTGCAAGGCGAAGGCGTCGAGATCTCGAGCCAGCTGCTGACGATGCTGCCTTACCTCGCCACCATCGTCGTGCTGGTGCTGATCTCGCGCAACGCGGCGTGGATCCGCGTCAACATGCCGGCCTCGCTGGGCAAACCGTTCTTCCCCGGCAACTGATGCGGCCCGGGCCTGGCCGGCGCTGTTTGAGTTTGATAATCGAAGGCCGGCATCCGCGTGCCTTCGTCGAATCCCGACTTTCATCTGGAGACCCCATGACTCGACTTACCCAACGTGCGCTGCTGAGAATCGCAGGGCTGGCCACGGTGGCTGCGGCCGCCGGCCTCGCCGCCTGCGGCAAGAAGGAAAACGCCCCGGCCGCGGCCACCGAAGCGGCCTCCGCACCCACCGAAGCCGCAGCTTCTGCGCCAGCCAAAGCCGAGCCCTTGAAGGTGGCTTTCGCTTATGTCGGCCCGGTCGGCGACGGCGGCTGGACCTTTGCGCATGACAACGCGCGCAAGGCATTGGAGAAGGAATATGGCGACAAGATCGTCACCAGCTTCGTCGAGAACGTGCCCGAAGCGGCCGATGCCGAGCGCGTGTTCCGCGACCTGATCGGCCAGGGCAACAAGCTGATCTTCGGTACCACTTTCGGCTACATGGAGCCGCTGCTGAAGGTCGCGGCCGATGCGAAAGACGTGAAGTTCGAGCACGCGACCGGATACAAGACTGCCGACAACCTGCGCACCTACGACAGCCGCACCTATGAAGGCGCCTACATGGCCGGCATCCTCGCGGGCGGCATGACCAAGACGAACACGCTGGGCGTCGTCGGCTCGGTGCCGATCCCCGAGGTCATCCGCAACATCGACAGCTTCACGCTCGGCGCGCAATCGGTGAACCCGAAGATCAAGACCAAGGTCGTGTGGGTCAACAAATGGTTCGATCCGCCAAAGGAAACCGAAGCCGCGCAGTCGCTGATCAACGGCGGCGCCGACGTGCTGTTCCAGAACACCGACTCGTCGGCAGTGCTGAAGGCCGCGGCGCAAGCCGGCAAATACGCGTTCGGCTGGGACAGCGACATGTCGAGCTATGCGCCCGATGCGCACCTGGCCTCATCGATCGTCAACTGGGCGCCTTACTACATCAAGGCCACCGGCGAGGCGCTTGAAGGCAAGTGGGCGACCGGCCGCGCGTGGTGGGGCGTCAAGGAAGGTGCGATCGACATCGTGTCGATCTCCGACAAGGTGCCCGGCGCACTGAAGACGCGCGTCGAAACCTTCAAGGCCGGCTTGAAGGATGGCTCGGTCGTGATCTGGAAAGGCCCGATCGTTGCGCAAGACGGCAAGACGGTGCTGAAAAAAGACGAAGCGGCCGATGACGCCTTTCTCGGTGGCATCAATTTCTATGTCAAGGGCGTCGAAGGCAAGGTGCCGGGCGGCAAGTAAGCCCAGCCCGGCGGGAGCTGCATGACGATGAAGCGTCAGACGCTCGATGCAGCCCGCCGCCGCCCCACTCGCCAAGCCCACGCGCCATCCACTTTGAGAACCCATCGATGAACGAACCGCAACGCTTTTCCGCCCTGCCCCGGGCACGCCTGCCGGCCCTGCTGCGCGCGATGCCCAAGGCCGAGCTGCACATCCATATCGAAGGTTCGCTGGAGCCGGAGCTGATTTTCGCGCTCGCGCAGCGCAACGGCGTGGCGCTGCCGTATGAGAGCGTCGAAGCCTTGCGCGCCGCTTATGCATTCACCGACCTGCAAAGCTTTCTCGACATCTATTACGCCGGCGCCAGCGTGCTGCTGACGGAACAAGACTTCTTCGACATGGCGATGGCTTATTTCCGCCGTGCGGCCGACGACCATGTCGTGCATGCCGAACTCTTCTTCGACCCGCAGACCCACACCGAGCGCGGCGTGAGCTTCGAGACGGTGATCAACGGCCTCGCTCGCGCCTGCGAGACCGCGCAGCGCGAGTTGGGCGTCAGCGCGCTGTTGATCATGTGCTTTCTGCGCCATCTGAACGAAGAAGCGGCCTTCGCCACGCTGGAAGAATCGCTGCCTTACCGCGATCAATTCATCGGCGTCGGCCTGGACAGCGGCGAGCGCGGCAACCCGCCGGAGAAATTCGCCCGCGTGTTCGAGCGTTGCCGTGAGCTGGGCTTGCATGTGGTGGCGCATGCCGGCGAAGAAGGCCCGCCCGCCTACATCTGGAGCGCGCTCGATGTGCTGAAGGTCGAGCGCATCGACCATGGCGTGCGCTGTGTCGAAGACCCGCAGCTGGTCGAACGCTTGGCCGCCGAACGCATTCCGCTGACGGTGTGCCCGCTCTCCAACGTCAAGCTGTGCGTGTACCCGGCGCTCGGTGATCACCACATCGCCGCGCTGCTCGATGCCGGCCTGTGCGTCACGATCAACTCCGACGACCCGGCCTATTTCGGCGGCTACATGAACCAGAATTTCGTCGAGACCTTCGAGGCACTCCCGCAGCTCGGCGCCCCCGAGGCTTATCAGCTGGCGCTCAACAGCTTTGAAGCCAGCTTTGCCAGCGGCGCACAGAAAGCAGCTTGGAAAGACCGCCTTGATGCGGCGTTCGATGCCGCTTGAAAGAATCGCAGTTCGATGAACGCCTGAACGAAATCGCGCACGCCTGCATCAGGCGAGGAGCCGAGCGCGCGACGCGTGTGAAGCTTCAGCGCAGGTGCGCGCGGTTCAGCCGGCGCTCGAGCAGCTTTTGCAAGCGCTCGAAGAACAGGCTCATCAGCCAATACAGCGCGGCAGCGGCGAGGTACAAAGGCAGCGGCCGAAAGGTGGTGGCGATCAGCTCCTTGGTGGCCAGCATTAGCTCGGTGACGGTGATCACCGACACCAGCGAGGTGTCTTTGATCAGGCTGATCAGCGTATTGCTCATGCCCGGCACGGCGATGCGCAAGGCCTGCGGCATCGCGATGTAGCGCAGCGTCTGCCCATAGGTCAGCCCCAGGCTGGAGCCGGCCGCCCATTGGTTGCGGGACACGCCGGCCAGCGCGCCGCGCAGCGTCTCGGACAGATAAGCCGAGGCGTTCAAGCTCAGTGCCAGGCTGCCGGCCACGACCGGCGAGAACTCGATGCCGATGGTCGGCAAGCCGTAGTAGATGACGAACACCTGCACCAAGAGCGGCGTGCCGCGGAACAGGCTGACATAGACGCCTGCCAGCGTGGGCAACACCCGCACCGGCAGCACGCGAGCCACCGCCAGCGGAAAGCCCAGCAGCGTGCCCCCCACCATCGCCGAGACGGCGAACAGCAGGGTGTAGCCGCAGCCCTTCAACAAAATCGGAAGGGCTTCGCGGAGGAGTTCAAACAGATCCATGGCGCAATGAGAGAGGGGAATTCAAAAGACAGACACGCACGGAGCGTGGCCGTTGTGGTTCAACGCCGGCGCAGGCGGGCGATGGAGAAAGCCCGCCAGCGCCGGCGAAAACGCTCAGCGGAACACTCAGCGTTCAGCGGGTGCCTTGCTGACATCCACGCCAAACCACTTCAGCGAAATCGCCTTGAAGCTGCCGTCCTTGAACGACTCATCGAGCGCCTTGTTGAGCGCCGCCTTGAATTGCGGGTTGCCCTTCACGAGCGGAATGCCCGACTTTTCGACCTCGCCCACCGGTGAGCCCGGCTTGATCGGCAGCGCCGAATTCTTGACAAGGTAAGACACCATCAGGCTGTCGTTCAGCGCGGCATCGACCCGGTTCGACACCAGGTCTTGCAGGTATTCGGGTGCGCCGGGATAACTGCGCACGTCGATGCCGGCAATGGCCTTCGCCTTCTGTTCGAAATTGGACCCCTGGCCGACGCCCAGCTTCAAGCCCTTCAGGTCATCGAGCGACTTGAAACCACGGCTTTCGTTCTTGCGCACGATCAGCTGCGGGGCAGAGATGGTGTACGGCTCGGTGAAGTCGAAGGCTTCCTTGCGTTTGTCGGTGATGCCGACCTGGTTGACGATCACGTCGTACTTGCCGGCCGACAGCCCCGCGAGAATGCCGCTCCATTCGGTGGTCGTGAACTCGACCTTGACGCCGAGCTTGGTCGCCAGCAGCTTGGCCACGTCGACATCGAAGCCCGCCAGCTCGCCCTTTTCTTTGTAGTTGAACGGCGG
>CAHJWV010000629.1 GCA_903643055.1 Burkholderiales bacterium
CGGTGGGCGAACGCGGCTTGTATGCGAGCCAGATGGGCCCGTCGTGGCTGGCGTCGTTCCGCAAGATTGGCACGAACCAGATGCAGCTGATCGCGCTGAACACGAACTACATCGGCACGAGCGCCGCGATGAAGGCTTCGGTCGAGCAAGGCTTCTCTCACAGCCTGCTGGCGTCGGCGGCGATCGCCAGCGCGCCTCACACCGAACGCAAGTCGGTGTTGATCGATGCCGGCTTCCTGCTCAGTGACATTCCGGGCTACTCCACCGCAGTGGAGCGAGCGTTCCGCATGCCGTTTGGGCTGGACCGCGGCAACTCGTTCTTCGAAACCATCCGCGTGACCGATGACCTGACGACGGTCAATGCCCGCGTGCATTTCTCGACCGCGCGCATCCCGGCGCCCCCGTTGACGCCGAGCCCCATTCCAACGCCACCGCCACCGACCACCACGCCGGATGCGCGCAGCATGTTCGTGGGGTTCACATACAGCTTTACCAAGCTGGCCGACAAGCCGATGCCTGCCCGCCTGACCGACCCGCGCCTGGGCCATTTCTCCGAGGTGGTGACTGATCTGACGACCGACCTGAAGTCCGACCCTCGGCTTCACTATGTCAATCGTTGGCGCTTGGAAAAGAAAGACCCGAAGGCTGAACTGTCGGAGCCGCAGCAGCCCATCACCTACTGGCTCGACAAGAACATTCCGTCGCAGTACCGCAAGTCGGTTGAAGCGGGCGTACTGGAGTGGAACAAGGCATTCGAGCGCATTGGCTTCAAGAATGCGATCGTCGTCAAGCAGCAGCCGGATGACGCCGACTGGGACGACATGGACGCGCGCCACACATCGATCCGATGGTTTGTCGGCTCCGATGTGGGCTTTGCGGTGGGCCCGAACCACAACGATCCGCGTACCGGCGAGATCATCGATGCCGACATCGGCATGAGCGACGTGTTCGGCCGCAGCTCGCGCCGCATGATCACCGAAGACCTTGTTTCTGTGTCACAGCCGCAAGCCACGACGCTGCCTTCGGCCTGGCACAAGGGCGGCGCGGCCGATTACTGCAACTATGCGAACGAGGCGTCGGCAGAGATGAGCTTTGCGCTCGACATGCTGGAAGCCCGCGGTGATCTCGCGCCGGACGGCCCGCAGGCCGAGGCTTTCGTGCAGTCGGTGATCAAGGACACGATCATGCATGAGGTGGGCCACACGCTGGGCCTGAAGCACAACTTCAAGGCCTCGACCGTCGTCAGCCGTGAGCATCTGCAAGACAAGAACTTCACCGAGACGAACGGCATCTCCGGCTCGGTGATGGACTACAACGCCGTCAATCTGGCCACGCGCGGTGAGAAAGTGGGCAGCTTCAATAACAGCACGCTCGGGCCTTACGACTATTGGGCAATCGAGTACGCCTACAAGCCCTTCGAGCCTGCCGACGAGGCTGCGGGTCTGGCGAAGATCGCGTCGCGCAGCACCGATCCTTTGCTCGCCTATGCCGATGATGCTGACGCAGGCGGAGGCCCGGGTAACGACGGCATTGACCCTTTGGTCAACCGCTTCGATCTGGGCGACGACCCGCTCGCTTATTACGCCAAGCGGCTTCAGCTGTCGCGCGAGCTTTGGGATCGGGTGCAGGAACGTGGGGCGCGGCCAGGTGATGACGCGACGCGCCAGCGCCGTGTGCTGTTGAATGGCTTCCGCCAGTTGGGGCGTGCGACCGAGCTGGTCGGCAAGTACGTGGGGGGTATGTATACCGTGCGTGATCTGCCCGGTACCACCCACCGGCCGGCGTACACCCCGGTCGATCCTGCCAAGCAGCGGGAAGCTTTGCAGTTCCTGGCGCAAGGCGTCTTCAATGCCGACAGCTTCAGGTTCAAGCCGCAATTCCTTGCTGGTTTGTCCCCGAACTACAACGAGTGGGATCGTGGCGGCCCGGTCAGCATTCCGGCGGCCGTGTTGCAGTTGCAAAGCACGGCGCTCGACCGCTTGATGAGCCCCGGAACGGCCTCGCGCCTGTTGGAGCTGCCTTCGTATGTGACCGATGCGAAGAAGTCCAACATCATCTCGTTGGCCGAGGTCTATGGCACGCTGCAAAGCTCCATCTGGAGTGAATTGAAGGGTGGCAAAGAGATCGACCGCCTGCGCCGCAATCTGCAGCGTGAGCACCTGAAGCGCTTGCAGAACTTGCTGACACGTGGCTCGCAACAGCCCTTACCGGCCGACGCGTTGAGCTTGGCGCGCTATACCGCGACCGAGTTGCAGAGCGAACTGCGTCGCGCATCTTCCAACCCGAAGTTGTCGATCGAAAGCCGGGCACATTTGCAAGACAGCTTGTCGCAGTTGAACGAGTCGTTGAGGGCTTCGATGCTGCGCGGCTGACCGCTGCAGTGTCTTCAAAGCCCGCGCCGGGCGGCGGCACGGGCTTTGAAGCTGTGGCCTGGGTTATCGAGGGTCGGTCAGAGCGCGAGGTTCGGCCAGCGCGGCCAGCAGCTTGTCATGGACGCCGCCGAAGCCGCCGTTGCTCATGCAAAGCACATGATCGCCCGGCCGGGCGGCCTGCCTGACGGCAGCTACCAAGGCATCGATGCTGTCGGTGACGATGGCCTTTTTGCCCATGGGCGCCAGGGCTTCCTTGGCGTCCCAGCCTAGATTGGCTTGATGGCAAAACGACAGATCGGCCTCTTCCAATGCCCACGGCAACTGGGCTTTCATTGCGCCGAGTTTCATCGTATTGGAGCGAGGCTCGAATACCGCGAGGATGCGGTCGAGCCCGATCTTTCGACGCAAGCCATTGATGGTGGTGCGGATGGCCGTCGGGTGATGCGCGAAGTCGTCATAGACCTTCACGCCGCCGACTTCGCCTCGCAACTCCAAGCGACGCCGCACATTCTCGAAGTTCGATAAGGCTTTGGCCGCAATTTCCGGTGCAACGCCGACGTGCTCCGCAGCCGCAATGGCGGCCAGCGCGTT
The DNA here is from genome assembly GCA_903643055.1 of Burkholderiales bacterium. The sequence continues at coordinate 2,964 of CAHJWV010000629.1, forward strand.
CAGCTGGTTGTGTTCGCCCAGCAGGGGCCAATCGACGCGGGCGATCTTCATGCTGCCACGCAGTACATCGAAGGCATGCGGCTCGCCACGTGCTCGCAATCCGCCGGGTGATTCCTTACGGGCGCCGAAGCGGACCACGTCGCTCCAGCAGCCTCGTTCCAGAACGCGCTGCAATGATTCCTCACGCGCATTCACCACAAGTCGGCCCGCGGCCGGCACGGTGCGGACGAGGTGATGGAACTGCGTCTCGATGGCCGCCAAGTCGGCAAAGATGTCGGCGTGATCAAACTCCAGGTTGTTCAAGATCGCGGTGCGTGGCCGGTAATGAACGAACTTGCTGCGTTTGTCGAAGAACGCGGTGTCGTATTCGTCTGCTTCGATCACGAATGGATTGCTGCCCGCCGAGGCCTTGCCCAGGCGCGCTGACACACCGAAGTTTTGCGGCACGCCTCCGACCAGAAAGCCGGGCGACAAGCCGGCCTGATCAAGCATCCACGCGAGCATGGAGGTGGTCGACGTCTTGCCATGCGTGCCGGCCACGGCAAGCACATGGCGACCGCGCAATACGTTTTCGGCAAGCCATTGCGGGCCACTCGTGAAGAGCAATCCGGCATCCAGAATCGCTTCGATCAACGGGTTGCCGCGTGAGACGACATTGCCGACGACAAAGAGATCGGGTCGCAGCGACAGCTGATCGGCACTCCAGCCTTCGATCAGCTCGATGTCCAGCGCCCGCAGTTGATCGCTCATCGGCGGATAAACGCCCGCATCGCAACCGGTGACCTTGTGCCCGGCTTCGCGAGCGAGCGCGGCAATGCCGCCCATGAAGGTACCGCAGATACCCAGGATGTGAATGTGCATGAGCAGACTTTAGGTAGCGTGGTGTAGCCGAGAGAGGCTGCACCACGGGCGGTGCACGTTATGTGCCGGACAGTGCCTTGAAGGCTTGCCGAGCCGCAGAGTGCGTCGCTGCAATGTCTTCAGCGGTATGGGCCGAACTGACGAAGCCCGCTTCGTAAAGCGCCGGTGCCAAATACACGCCAGCCTCAAGCATCTCGTGGAAGAAGCGATTGAACCGCTCCTTATCGGTTGACATCACCGTGCCGTAGTTCTGCGGCAGCGTGTCGTTAAAGAAGAAGCCGAACATGCCCCCTTCGCATTCGGTGACGAATGGAATGCCAGCGTCATCGGCTGCGCTTTGCAGCCCGGTTACCAAGCTGCGCGTGCGGGCTGAGAGCGCGTCGAAATATCCGGGGCGTTGAATCTCTTTCAGCGTAGCCAAGCCGCAAGCCGTTGCAACCGGATTGCCCGACAGCGTGCCGGCCTGATAGACCGGGCCCAGCGGCGCGAGCTTTTCCATGACGGCCCGCCTTGCGCCGAACGCCGCGAGTGGCATGCCACCGCCGATCACCTTGCCAAAGACACTCATGTCGGGCTCGAAGCCAGGTAAAGCTTGTGCATACAGGCCTTGGGCGCTGCCCAGCGCCACTCGAAAGCCGCTCATGACCTCGTCAAAGATCAGCAGCGAACCATATTGGGAACAAAGCTCTCGCAAGCGTTTGATGAACGGCACAGTGGCGCGCACGAAGTTCATGTTGCCGGCGATGGGCTCGATCACGACGCAGGCCAGATCTGCGTGATGGATAGCGAAAGCCTCTTCCAACTGCGCGAGATTGTTGTATTCCAGCACCAGCGTGTGCTGAACCACCTCGGCGGGAACGCCCGCACTGGTCGGGTTGCCGAATGTGGCCAAGCCCGAGCCGGCCTTGACGAGCAGCGCATCGGCATGACCGTGATAACAACCTTCGAACTTGATGATCTTGTTGCGCCCGGTAGCGCCGCGCGCAAGGCGCAGGGCGCTCATGGCGGCTTCAGTGCCAGAGCTGACCAGGCGGACTTGGTCCATGCTGGGCACCAATTTCAAGAGTTCCTCGGCAAGTTCGATTTCACGCTCGGTCGGAGCGCCGAATGAGAAGCCTTCCAGCGCTGCTTTCTGGACTGCCTCCAGTACAGCAGGATGACCGTGGCCGAGGATCATCGGTCCCCACGACCCGATGTAGTCGATGTAGCGTTGACCCTCTGCGTCAAACATGTAGGCGCCTTGTGCGCGTGCAATAAATCTCGGCGTCCCGCCCACGGCCTTGAACGCTCTCACGGGCGAATTGACTCCGCCTGGAATTACACGCTGCGCGCGTTCGAACAGTGCGGCATTGCTGCGGAGTTCAGTGGACATGCCGAGGATCCTTGGGAGCGTTGTCGTCCAGCGCTGTGCCAGCTTCGTCTTCTCCCTCTTCGCCCGGAGGCAACGCCCAGAAGAATCGATCGGGAATCACGTTGCCCATGCCAGGGCGAAAGCCGGCGTCCAGCGCTTGGTCGAGAAAGGCAAGGGACTCGCCAACGGCGGTGTGCAGTTCGCTGCCCGCAGCCAGAAGTGCCGCCAACGATGCCGACAACGTGTCGCCGGCGCCGATGAAGCTCACCTCGAAACGCTCGAATTTTTCACCTGTGACAGGACCTTGTGGCGAGGCCAGCACGTTGTCCAGAAACTGATCGGGCAGCGGCACGCTGGTGACGAGTACGAACCGAGTTCCGTGCTTGGCTGCAGCCACCGCCAACTCGCGCGGGGAGGCCGGGCGGTCGCCACTCCATTCAGGCAGCAGAAAGTCGGTGAGGGTTTGGTGATTGCCCACAAGCACTTCCGTTTGCGGTAGCACCAATTCGCGGAACGCATCAAGATAGGCCTGCTGCTCGTCCTCCTCAACCCATGAAAGGTTGGGCATGTACGCTACCAAGGGCACGTCCGGATAGTCGGAAAGCACTTCGGCCACCGCGCTCACGCCTTCGGCGGAGCCCAGAAAGCCAACTTTCCAAGCAGCTATCGTGACGTCTTCGAGCACGCTGCGGGCTTGTTCGACGATCACGTCGGCGTCAATGGCACTGTGATCGAACACCTCGGCGGTATCACGTAAGACGATTGACGTCACCACCGGAAGCGCGTGGGCGCCCATGGCAGCGATGGTCGAAACGTCGCCAGCCAGACCACCGGCGCCGCTGGGGTCGCTGGCGTTGAAAGTCATGACGCAAGCAGGCGCTACGGCATCTTCTGCAAGGTCATCAATGGAATCGGGGGTGGGAGCATCTGCGGTCATGAAAGGGCGTCCATCTGAAGGAGCTGAGGAGTGACCGGGTTAGCCGGGACTTCTAGAAATTTGTGAGGAATGTGGTGTAGGTGCCCATAAACTCACATGTTTTTGATATTTGCCGTCGCTACAATCTTTGCTCATTGTAGAAGCCATTAAAGAACAAACGTGAGCAAAGACACCAGCAAGGTGCGGACTTGGATGTGCCTGATTTGCGGTTGGATTTATGACGAATCTGACGGTGACCCAGAACATGGCATTGCCCCCGGCACCGCATGGGAGAACGTCGACATGAACTGGACATGTCCGGAGTGTGGGGCGCGCAAAGAAGATTTCGAGATGGTGCAAATCTGATGTTGTCCAGCGATCAGGCGTTGCATCTGAACCGGTCCACAGTAGTTGAGGAGAATTCTTGGTGAGCAATGAAGCCGTCGCAGGCATCAAAGTGTTGGTCATTGATGACAGCAACACAATCCGCCGCAGTGCGGAGATCTTCTTGAAGCAGGGCGGTTATCAGGTGCTCCTTGCCGAAGACGGGTTCGACGCGTTGTCCAAGGTGAATGACCACGGCCCTGATCTGATTTTTTGCGACATCCTGATGCCACGTTTGGACGGCTATCAGACATGCGCAATCATCAAGCGCAATCCGAAGTTCTCGGGGGTGCCTGTGATCATGCTGTCGTCGAAAGATGGCTTGTTTGATAAAGCACGGGGTCGCATGGTGGGCTCAGAGGCTTATTTGACCAAGCCGTTTACCAAAGATCAGTTGCTGCAGGCGGTTGAGCAGCACCGGCGCACTGCTGCATAGTTAATTTGAGATTGAACAGACTGGCGCGATGATCGCGTCTGTTGTTGGAGTACAGA
>CAHJWV010000630.1 GCA_903643055.1 Burkholderiales bacterium
AAGGATATGACGCCGATCAACTTCTGCGCTATCTGAAGGAGCGCAACATCAAAGCTGTTATCCCGCCAAGAGCCAACTGCCTGGAGCAACGAGAATACGACCGTGAACTCTACAAGAACCGCAACTTGGTCGAACGGTTCTTCAACCGCATCAAACAATTCCGCCGCGTCGCCACTCGCTATGAAAAGCTTGCCCGTAACTTCCTTGGCATGCTCACTATCGTCTGCTTTTATATCGTCTTGGCTTAATTGTTAACACGACCTAGCACTGCTGCCCAAAAAAGAGTAAGAAGTCGGGCGTGGCCCGCTGAATTTCGCTACGGGCTCTCGTAGTTGTCCATGGTCGAGGCCGCTGGCATAGTGTTTCGTTCTTGCGATGCACGCTCTCACCTCCTGAGTTCTAGGGGGCTGACAGTCCGCTGATCCGCCGCCAAACTAGTTGACGCGACGTACCACCTGTTTTGGTTGTCGCTCATGCGTCCAGCCATCAGCATTCATCAGGCTCGGAGAAGCTGCATCGCGGAGTGCGCCTCATCCGTCAGGCAAGCGAAACAAAGATCATGTTTTTGGGAGTATCGACGTGGTTCATTTTTTTGTTCCTGCTCTGAAGGTTTTAGCATCGCGCCAACGTCACACGGTGAAGTTGAGTTCATGTCCTAACTGACTGGGTGCTTGCCGCCGCAGTTCGCTCACCGCACCTTCCCTGTTGATCGTTCGCGTGTTAAGGCCTGCTGCATGTAAGGCCGATGGCGCTGCCCTGGGCGCGACCCTGGGCGTCAGGCTGAGCGCCTCCGTTCCGAAGTGACTGCCGCTTCGTTGCACGCGCTGCATCTGTCCTATGTGCGCCGCAAAGACGTGCGGAGCCTACCCTGGAGAGTTGCCCGTGGAATTTCCGCTCGATGTGCATCAAGGCGAGAAGAAGTCCGATGAACTTGTTGGCCGACGGCTGTCGCACTGGACCGTCGAAGGTTCACTGCTGGCAAAACTTCAGGCATTGGCGGAATCGCAGCAGAGCCTTGTTGATCGTGCCTTGTTGCTGTTAACCGCGATTGCTTGGAGCAGGCTGCGAGACTCAAGCTCCCTGGTGCGCATTCATGAAGTGAGAGCGGGCCGGGCGATGCATGTTCTGCTGTTCGATGTTCAGGACACGCAGACCGTTGCCGAAGCGTGGCGGCAATTCCATTGGATGTCAGAAAGCGCATCAACATCGCCGGTGCCAGCCGATGTAGATGTCGATATCCGATGCTTCATCCACGAGGCTGGCACATCGATGGAATCACTGCACGGCTTCACGGAGGACGGCCCGCGTGCCGTGTGGAACGTGCATTGCGAAGTGGGAGCCGAACGGGTGCGGCTTGACTTCGGTCACGACCCGCAACGGGTATCGCCGCAAGAGGCCGATGCGCTCCTACAGCGCTTGCCTATCCTGTGCGAATCGCTGGTGGCGCAAGCCGATGCGCGGTCGCTGAGCGACCTGGTGTGGATGACCGATGCCGAGCGCCGGGCGGCCTTGCTCCAAGGGGCCGCACCATTTCGGCTTTAGCCCGTGCCGGCTCCGCTGCCCTGGCTGCTCAAGCAGCACGCGGAGCGCATACCCCACACAGTGGCGGTGGAGCAGTCGGCGTCGCGGTTGAGCTATCGGGCCTTGGATTTGCGGGCCGAACAATGGGCGTGCAGGCTGCGGGACGCTGGCGTAGACCGCGGTGACCGGGTCGCGCTTCTGATGCCGCGCAGCGTTGAGATGGTGATGGCGATGCTGGCGATCTGGAAGGCCGGCGCTGCCTATGTACCGCTTGATTTGAACCAGCCGAGCGAACGGTTGAGGGCAATGTTGGAGCACGCCGCGCCGCGCGTCGTCCTGAGCCTTAGTGCGTGGCACGTGACCGCCGCAGCATGTACCGACCTGCCGGTGCTGCTCATGGACCGAGGGCTGCCAGCGCATTCGCAGACCGCGACGACGAGCGACGCGTTGGGGCCGCCGACCCAGGACCTGGCCTATGTGATTTTTACGTCGGGTTCGACGGGGCAACCAAAGGGCGTGATGGTGGAACACCAGCAGCTCGCAGAGCTGATAGGGTGGCACACGCAACGGTTCGGACTAACCGCGGGCACACGCAGCAGCAGCACGGCTGGCCTGGGGTTCGATGCCTGCACGTGGGAAATCTGGGCGGCGCTCGGCAGCGGGGCGACGCTGGTGATGGCGCCTGCGGATGTGGCGCAGGATCCGGAAGGCTTGCTGGGCTGGTGGGAGCGGCAGACGCTGCACAGCAGCTTTATGGTGACAGCGCTGGCCGAATTGGCATTCAAGCGTGGCCGCTACCCCCACGGGCTGCGCAGCCTGTTGATTGGCGGAGACCGACTGAACCTCGTGCCGCAAACGGACCTACCGTTCGAGGTTGTGAACAACTACGGCCCGACCGAATGCACGGTGGTGGCGACCTCGGGCCGCTTGCAGCATGACGACGAAGTGCTGCACATCGGGAAGCCGATCGCCAACACGCGGGTCTATTTGCTGGACCGCCACGGCGAGCTGGTGCCGCAAGGCGTGGCCGGTGAGATCCACATCGGTGGGGCCCAGGTGGCGCGCGGCTACCTGAACCGGCCGGAGCTGACGGCCGAGCGCTTTTTGAGGGACCCGTTCGCCGACGAAGCGGATGCGCGGATGTACAAGACCGGCGACCTGGCGCGCTGGCGGGGCGATGGCACGCTGGAGTTCGTCGGACGCAACGACCAGCAGGTCAAGCTGCGGGGCTACCGCATCGAGCTGGGCGAGATCGAAGGGAAGCTGGCGAAG
>CAHJWV010000631.1 GCA_903643055.1 Burkholderiales bacterium
TCAACAAGATCGCCGACCCGTATCACCTGCGCTTCTCGCCCGACATGAAGTGGTTCGTGACGGCCGCCAACCGGCTCGACCATATCGACATCTATCGCTGGCAACCCGATGACCCGGTGACGCCGCTGAAGCTGGCCGGGCGCGTGCATGCGAGCCGTACGCCCAGCCACCTGTCGATCAACAGCAAGAGCAGCATCATTTATTCGTCGATGCAGGACAGCGACGAACTGATGGCGATCGACCTGCTGACGCAAAAGCCGATCTGGAAGATCCCGGTCGGCAAGCTGCCCGCCGATGTCTACCTGACGCCCGACGACCGGCTGCTGTTCGTCGGGCTGACCGGCGATGAATACGTCGAGGTCTATGACGTGAGCCAGTCGGCGCCCAAGCTCGTCAAGCGCATCCAGACCGGCGCCGGCGCCCATGCCTTTCGTTCGCGCGGCGACCACCGCCATGTGTTCGTCAGCAACCGCGTGGGCAACACCATCAGCATGATCGACACGCAAACGCTGACGGTCGCTGCGACCTATCCGGCGCCCGGCGGCCCGGACTGCATCGACATGCTCGATGACGGCAAGACACTGATGGTCACGTCGCGCTGGGCGCGCAAGCTGACGTTGATCGACATCGAAAAGAAGCAGGTCGTGCGGCAGGTCAGCGTCGGCCGTTCGCCGCACGGTGTCTGGACGCTCAACCATGCGCCGCGCGATTAACTCCCGCTGGACCCGCGCAATGCTGTTGGCCTGGGCGCTGTGCGGCGCGGGTGGGCCGGTGTTTGCGGCGTGCGACAAGCCGGTCTATTTGAGTTTCGACACCGGCCACATGGGTGTCGCGCCGAAAGTGGCGGAGGTGCTGGCGCGTCAGCAGGTGAAGGTGAGCTTTTTTCTTGCTGACGAAAAGACGTTGACCGATGGCACGAGCCTGGACGCGGTCTGGGCGCCATGGTGGAAGGCCCGCGCTGCCGAAGGCCATGTGTTTGGCTCCCACACCTTCGATCACACCTACTGGATGGCCGATGTGCCGGGTGGGTTTCGGGTGAAATCGAGCGCCGGGCCGAAGGCCGGGCAGGTTCAGACCTGGACGGCGGGGCAGTATTGCGCCGCCTTGCAGCTATCGGCCGATCGCTTCCAGGCGATGACCGGCCAGCCGATGGCGCATCTGTTTCGCGCGCCAGGCGGCAAGACTTCGCCGAAGCTGCTCGCCGCTGCGAAGGCTTGCGGCTGGACGCATGTGCCCTGGAGCCCGGCGGGTTTTCTGGGCGATGAATTGTCGAGCGAGGGCTATCCCAATGAGGTGTTGCTGCAGCGGGCGCTGCGCGACGTGCGCAGCGGCGACATCCTGCTGGCGCACCTCGGAATCTGGTCGCGCAAGGACGCCTGGGCGCCAGCGGTGCTGGAGCCGCTGATCGAAGGGCTGAAGGCGCGTGGGATGTGTTTCGCCACGCTGCGCGAGCATCCGAGCTATCGCTCGGTGATCGACATCCGCTGAACGCCGCCATGCTCGATGCCTTTTTGCTCGCATTGACCGATGCCTTTGGCCATGTGCAGCAGGCGCTGTTCGAAAGCGTCGTGCAGCCGCTGGTCTTCGCGCTGGGGCTCGGCAATGTCGTCGAAGATGCCTTCGATGCCACCGGCTGGCTGCTGGTTGGCGTGATTCAGCTGGCGATTCTGTTGATCGGCATCGGTGCATTGGAGCGCTGGCGGCCGGTCGAGCCGGTGACGGACCGCGCGGCGGTGCGCATCGACATCGTCTATACGCTGATCCATCGCCTGGGCTTGTTTCGGGTGGCGCTGTTCTTTTCGATCGACCCGCTGTGGGATGGGCTGTTCGGCACGATGCGCATGCATGGCCTGCCGACTTGGCAAATGGACGAATGGTTCGCGCCCTGGTGGCCGGGCTTCAGCGATACCGCGTGGTTCAGCTTTCTGGTCTATCTGCTCGTGTTCGATTTCGTCGAGTACTGGCTGCATCGCGGCCAGCATGGCTTGCGTTGGTGGTGGGGGCTGCATTCGCTGCATCACAGCCAGCGCCAAATGACGATGTGGAGCGACAACCGCAACCACCTGCTCGACGATGTGATCCACGACAGCGTGATCGTGCTGGTTGCGCGGATGATCGGCATTGCGCCGGGGCAGTTCATCGCGGTGGTGGCCTGTACGCAGCTGCTGGAAAGCTTGGCGCATGCGAATGCTCGTTTGTGGTTTGGCCCGTTGTTCGAGCGGGTGCTGGTCAGCCCGCGGTTTCACCGGCTGCATCACAGCATCGGCCTTGGCCATGAATCGGCCGGGCGCAATACCTTGGGCGGCCATAACTTCGCGGTGCTGTTTCCGGTATGGGACGTCCTCTTCCGGACTGCGAACTTTGAGTTGCGCTATGACCCGACCGGCATCCGCGATCAACTCGCACCCGAAGGCGGGCGCGACTATGGCCGCGGCTTCTGGGTGCAGCAGTGGCTCGGCCTGCGCCGCATGTTCGGCCGTGGCTGACGCGCTCACGTATCCTTGCCCGCCATGAAATCCCTGTTTGATTCGGCATGGCGCGCCGCCGCCTATTGCCTGCATCCGAAAGTCATTCTGTTTTCGCTGATGCCCTTGGCTTTGATCATCGGCATGGCGCTCGGGCTCGGCTATTTCTACTGGGAGCCCGCGGTCGATGCAGTGCGCGAGGCCTTCGATTCCTGGGATTTGCTGTCCACACTGTTCGGCTGGCTCGAAAGCATCGGCGCCAGCGGGTTGAAGAGCCTGCTCGCGCCGATGGTGGTGGTGTTCCTGGCCACGCCAGTGCTGGTGGTGGTATCGCTGCTGGCGGTGGCAATGATGATGTCACCGGCGATGCTGCAACTGGTCGCCGATCGCCGCTTCCCTGCGCTGGAGCGGCTTCACGGTGGGTCGTTCGCCGGCAGCCTCTTCATCAGCCTGGTATCGACCGTGATCGCCTTGGTGGTGATGCTGTTCTCGATTCCGCTGTGGTTCGTGCCACCGCTGGTGCTCGTCATCCCGCCGGCCATCTGGGGTTGGCTCACTTACCGTGTCATGAGCTATGACGTGCTGGCCGAACATGCCAGCAAGGAAGAGCGGCGTACCTTGATCGCCCGCCACCGCTTGCAGTTGCTCGGCATCGGCGTGTTGACCGGTTATCTCGGGGCCGCGCCGTCGGTGGTGTGGGCATCGGGTGCGGTGTTCATACCGCTGGCGCCGGTGCTGGTGCCGATTGCGATCTGGATTTACACGCTGGTCTTTGCCTTCTCGGCGCTCTGGTTTGCGCATTACGCGCTGGCGGCATTGGCCGAACTCCGCGCTGAGCGCTCGGCTGCGCCGCCTGCACCCGCCGCGGTGCAGATCGAGCCGGTTCCCGAGCCGTTGCTGCCAGCCCCTCCGACCCTTTGACTTGACGCGAGAACCTTCATGAACTTCGGCCTGATCATCATTGGCGATGAAATCCTCTCCGGCAAACGTGCCGACAAGCATCTGCCCAAGGTCATTGAATTGCTCTCCGAGCGCGGTCTGTCACTGAGTTGGGTGCGTTATGTGGGTGACGACCCCGAGCGCATCACGGCCGACCTGAAGTACGCGTTTGAAAGCGGTGATGTTGTCTTCTCTTGCGGCGGCATTGGCGCGACACCTGATGACCACACGCGTGCCTGCGCGGCGCAGGCGCTGGGCCTGCCGCTAGCGCTTCATCCGGTGGCGCGTGATTTCATCGTTGAGCGCATGCGCGAATCGGCGGCCGAGCAAGGCAAGCCGTTTGAGCCCGAGCAGGCCGATAACCTGCACCGGCTCAACATGGCCATGTTCCCGCAGGGGGCGTACATCATTCCGAACCCGTACAACAAGATCGCCGGCTTCTCGGTGAAATCGGGTGAGGGTGGCGTGTACTTCGTCCCCGGCTTTCCGGTGATGGCCTGGCCGATGTTGGCCTGGGTACTGGATCAGCATTACCCGCATCTTCATCGCACGGTCTCGCAGCGCGAGCAATCGGTGATCGTGCTCGGTGGTATGGAGGCGACGCTGACACCGCTGATGGTTCGCATTGAAGCCGAGTTCGCCGGCATCAAGGTGTTCAGCTTGCCAAGCGTTGATCATCCGCAGTGGGGCAAGCACATCGAACTGGGTGTGAAAGGTGATGCGGCTCTGATTCCTGGCGCCTATCAGCTTCTGTTGGAAGGCCTGCGCGGTTTTGGGGCAAACCTGGGTCCGGAGTTGGTGCGTTGAGGTTTTTGGGCTGGCTCCAA
>CAHJWV010000632.1 GCA_903643055.1 Burkholderiales bacterium
TTCTGCTTCAAAGGCATCTGCGTTTCTTCACTTTCAGCGAACAAAACTAACGCATTTTGGGTGGACTCATTCGTTTCGGCCAGGTGCAGTTACGTCAGCTTGGCGTCCAGCCCATCGCTCTCGTTCGTGTTCCCGCCAATGAGGATCAAGCTTTGCGATCTCTTCGTCTACAACCTTGAAAATGGCATCAGCAGCTCTCGGACTTCCGAAAATCACAGTCATGGCGTCGGCAACGCCGCACCCATATTTCTGCACCAGAAGAGCCGCCAGTCGGGGCGTTTCAGCGCCGCGTGCGACATCCTTAGCCCGCCCCGTTGGGTACTGTTTGACCTTCTCGACAAGCTGGCCTGCTGCGACGTGTTCTTCCATCTCGTTAATCCTTAGCGTCAGTACAAACCGGCTTCTAACCAAAATCCTGCGCGACCACGAGGTCGGTGCATTGTTTGAGTTGCTGACCAGCAATTCAAAACGGGGCGTCGAAGCTCCAGCAGAGCCTTTTTAGTTTCCACATGCGATCCGGAACATTGCTCTTTCAAGATCCATTGACGATCCAACGCTACACGGGTAACTTGGCGTTCTTTTCCGTTGGCTCAGCCCGCACATGCACGTTACGCATGGCCCGCCAGCTGCTTGGCTCCTGAGAAGCAGTGGAGACGTTCGCGCTCTTGGAGTCTTATCTGACCCACTTGGGACTTTGATCCCAAGACGGGGGATGGGTCCCTTTTTTTGGAGATTCATTGTGACCATCTACACCATCCCTTCGAAGCTCAGCAATACCGGCTCAATTCATGACATCGCAAGCGAGCACGGCGATCGTGTAATCCAATTCGCACCTGGCTGCAAATACGCGGTCGTGCGTGCGAGCTACTACGGTGGCAAGGGGTACAGCACGCACAAAACTGATCAGGCGGCTGCAAAAGCGAGTAATGGACAAGGCAACTACAGCCACAACATCATCGACTCGGAAGGCAATCTGTATTCTGTTCTTCCCAGTCGTGGCGGTTTCTCGCTGATCCGCATCTAACCTAACCGCCCCCTTCGGGGGGCCCCTTTCCCAGCTTCACGTCACGTTCACCATCTCGTTTTCAAATAGTTGACTCGCGTCAGGCTGAGGTAAACCGCTCATCGAGTGAGCACGAAAGAATTGAGTATTTGTATGAACGCCGTTCGCATCGTCATCCCGACAGACCTTGATTTCGCTACGCTCCAGCTAACTCGCAGAAGAGACGGAGCCGTGTCGTTTGACATGTCAGTCATCACGAAGATCGAGAACGCCAGCGGCCTTCCGCCCGGCTACTTCTTGAATGCACCCGAAGATGCGGTATCAAGCCTGCTGGTTCACTGGTATGGACTCCACCGTGCTTCCGGGGGCGCTGCTGACCCGACGGCAGAGGATCTGCTCGCCGAGGTGCGCGCCGAGGATGATCGGGGAAATGGCCTGTCGCATGCAGCAGGGCAAGCATGAACCTGCTCGACAAATTGGCCAAAGCATCCGAAGCCCGTGCTGTCTCGGTCAGTGCTTTGGTCGATGCGGCGTGCTTAGCTTGCTTTAGACGTTCGTAATCGCCCAAGCAGCTTGATCAAGCAGACGGACCTCCGTTGCCGCTTCGCACGTGTCGCGAGCTGAGAAGCACGGCTTCAGCGATCACGCGTTCTATGCCTTCGCTAAGCACCGTGAAGCTTCGCCGAGCACAAGGCCCTACGTCTCCTTCGACACGCAGGTATCTCACGCGCATGTCTTTCGAAAGTTGAACTGTTGGGGCCACCCCCATCGGGGTGACGGCAGGCCGGTGCCCAGGACCTAAACTCACAGCCCATCAATAAAGCGGGGCGGCCGGGCGTATGACGCCATGAGCGTGCTCTAACAGCATGGACTTTGAACAGATTGCAGCCGAGATTGCCCGCGAGTTCGTGCGCGGTACCTTGTCTGGGGCCAACCGGCCGATGCGCGTTGTTATCGGCGACGGACGCGCCAACCCGCTGCAAGGCAAGCTGCTGGTGCAAAGCATCGACATCCGCGAGCGCCTGAATCACGGCATCGAAGGTCATGTGACTTGCGTCAGCACGCGTGCGGACCTGCCGCTGACGGCCTTCGAGGGCGTGCAGATCGAGATTCAGATCGTCACGGCGCGCGGCACGCTGCGTCTGATCCGGGCGATGGTGGCCCGCGTGCTGCGCGGGCAAAGCGATGGGGGGCTGTGCCTGTACCAACTCGTCGTCGTTGACCCGTTGTACCTGCTGCGCCAGCGCAGGGGACGGCGGGTGTTTCGCAACCAGAGCGCCATCGAGATCACCAGCACCGTGCTCGACCAAGTGCGCCGCAGTGCGCCGCGTTTGGGCCGTGCCTTCGACTACGTGCTGCAACTGGATGAGAGCCTCTACCCGCAGCGTGAATTCACCTTGCAGGCCGACGAATCGGTGGCGCAATTTTTGATGCGTGTGTGGAAGCGCGCCGGCATCTCGTTTTTCTTTCGACCGAATGCCACCGAAGGCGGCTCTGCGCTGGAGTTGGTGCTTTTCGACGACGCCTGGCAGCTCGCGCCTAACGTGGCCGGAGAGCTGAAGTACCACCGCCTGGATGGCACCGAAACCGCCGACACGATCGTGTTATGGGCCGAAGCCCGCCGGCTCACCAGTGGCAGCGTGCAGCGCCACAGCTGGAACTACAAGTCCGGCCGCATGGACGAAGTTAATCTGCGAGGCCTCGCCGATCAGGGCGAAGCGGGTGACGAGATCGCAGCCTTCTTGCGCGACATGCAGACCGAGCGACCCCACGACGGGGACAGCCTGGCCGACTTCGAACGCGCTAGCGGCCTGCGCATGTCACGCCATGAATACGAGGCCGCCTGCGTGTATGGCTTCTCCGGCAGCCGCGACATTCAGGTGGGCGAGTGGAACGCAGTGGCGGGCCACGACCTGCTGGCGTTGCTCAGCCCCGAAGAGCGTTCTTATGTTTTCACTGAAGTGCACCACCGCGGCGACAACAACCTCAAACAGATCGGCCCGCGTGCGCAAAAGCTGTTGGAGCGCAGCGCCCACCTGCCCGGCTGGGAGCGCGGTGCACCCTTCGACGACCCCAGTGGCGACGACAGTGACAACGACAGCAACCCCATCCGCGGCAACAAGTACCTGAACCGCTTCACCGCGGTGCAACGCGGCGCAGTCCGACTCGTGCCGCGCTGGAACCCGCGCGAAGACCTGCCGCCGATGCACGCCATCACCGCGATCGTCAGCGGCCCGGATGGCCAAGAAGTCCATACCGACGAACTCGGTCGCTACAAGGTCACGATCCAGGGGCTCGACCCTGAAGAACATGCCTCGGGAGCGGGCACCAGCGGCAGCGAACGCGACAGCGCCTGGCTGCGCATGGGCAGCCTCTATGCCGGTCAGGGCGTTGGGCTGGTGTTGCCGCTTCGGGCCGGCATGGAATGCCAACTTGAATTTGCCGAAGGCGACCCCGACCGGCCGTTTATTGCCCGGGTGCTGTATGCCGGTGTGAATCCGCTCCCTCGATTCGACCACCTGGGGAGCTTGCCCAACAACCGCGCGCAGGCAGGTATAGTCACCCGCGAATTCAACGGTACTCAACAGAATCAGCTGCGCTTTGTCGACAGCGCCGGGCACATCAGCGTGCAGCTCGCCAGCGACCATGCGGCGACCCAGTTCAATGCCGGTGCCCTCGGCACCCCGATGAACGAAGGCAAGAGCGAGCCGCGCGGCGAAGGCTTTGAAATCCGCACCGACGAAAGCGGCGCGATCCGTACCGCGAAATCCCTGTTGATCAGCGCCTGGGCGCAGCTGCGCGCCATCGGCAAACAGTTGGAGGCGCCTGAACCGCGGGCCTTGCTGCAAGACTTCTTGAACCTGTTTCGCAGCCTCGGCGCGTATGGCGCCCAGCATCAAGGCATGGCGCTGGATGACGCTCCTGCGGCTGAATTGATGGCCGATGTCGCCGCTGCGGCGGCCGGCAGCAATACGCAGCCTCAAGGTGTTGGCGGCAAGCCCACCATCAGCATCAGCGCACCGGCCGGCATTGCCACCACCACCCCGAAGACCCTGCTCAGCTACGCCGGCATCAACATCGACAGCGTGGCCCAGCAGCACTACCAAGTGACCGCCGGTCAGCACTACAGCATCAACGCCGGCAAAGGCATCAGCCTGTTCTCGCACCACGACGGGCTGAAGGCCATCGCGCACCACGGCCAGCTCTTGCTGCAAAGCCAGCACGACGGCATCGAAGCGAATGCAGCTACCGATATTCGATGGACGGCCACCAACGGCAAGCTGGTCGGCATGGCCAAAGAAATCATGCTGATTGCCGAGGATGGCAGCTTCATCAAGCTCGGCGGGGGCGGCATCACCTTGGGCAGCCAGGGCGCGATCGCGCAAAAGGCCAGCTCCTTCGCCAAGGACGGCCCTGCCACGATGAGCGTGGACCTGCCCACGTTCGGCGAAAGCAACCCCGATCAGAAGTTCCTGCTGCGCTTTGGCGATGCCAGCTCGCCCATCGCCGGCTTGACGCCGTACGAGATCAAGATGAGCGATGGCAGCGTCAAGCGAGGCACCAGCGACGCCCAGGGCCTCACCGACCTGCTGCAACGCGATGCCATGCACATCGCCCAGATCCGCCTACTGAACCCGGA
>CAHJWV010000633.1 GCA_903643055.1 Burkholderiales bacterium
CCATCGAAGCCACGGCGAAACAGCGGCAGGCTGCGCTCCAGCTGCTCAATCGCCCACTGGCCGATCGTGCGCATGCGCGCGGTGCGGCGCAGCCAGGACAGCAGCCACGATTGCGGCGCGGCGTCGGCCCCGCTTTCTTCGAAGCGGAACTTGTCGGCCCAGGCCACCAGTGGGTGAAACAGCAGCTGGTCGTAGAGCACGATGCCCACCAGCATGCCGCCGATGGCCCAGCCGATCGCGGCCAGGTCTTGTGCCTCGATCGCCAGCGCGATGTACGAGCCGACCCCAGGCAGCTTGATGCTCTGGTTCGACACCGAGATCGCCTCGGAGGCAACAACGAAAAACCAGCCGCCCGACATCGACATCATCATGTTCCACAGCAGGCTGGGCATCGCATACGGCAGCTCCAGGCGCCAGAAGCGCTGCCAGCCCGAGAGCTGGAACATCTGCGCCGCCTCTTGCAATTCGGCCGGCACGCTGCGCAGCGACTGGTAGAGGCTGAAGGCCATGTTCCAGGCCTGCGACGTGAAGATCGCGAAGATGGCTGCGCACTCGACGCCCAGCAACTGGCCGGGGAAGAGGGCGATGAAGCCGGTCACGGTGATCGACAGAAAGCCGAGGATCGGAATCGACTGCAGGATGTCGAGCATCGGCACCAGCACCCGCTCGGCCGCGCGGTACTTCGCCGCCAGCACGGCGAACACAGCGCTGAAGACCAGCGAGGCGCCCAGTGCCATGAACATGCGCAGCGTCGTGCGCAGCAGGTAGTAGGGCAGCTGCCAGGGGTCGAGCGACAAGGGCAGCGCATCGCCGACCTGATAAGGCCGGGCCATTTGCGCTGCGGTATAGCCCAGCAGCACGAGTGCGGCCAGCACCAGCGGCAGCAAAGCCCAATCCCAGCGGTTGGTGCCGGCATCGATGGTCTGGCGAGGAAAGAATTCTTTGTTGTTCTGCATCGTGCGGGGCCCGCAGCCGAGCGCGGGATGATCCCATGCCTGCAAGGCCGCAAGCCCGTCAGGTTGATAAGCCGTGTCGTTCTTTTTCAGCGAGGCCTCAAGTCAAGGCAACAATAGAGGGCTGTGATGCCCACAAAAGCAGGGCAAAAGCCGAACACCCGCATCAAAACTCACTCTCGATCGAACCCTATCCTTCATGCAGATCCTTTTTGCCCTCCTTGCCTTCCTTGCGGCTGCGAACCTGGACTGAACACGCCGACTCAACGACCGAAAGCCGGTGTGGCGGTGGCCCTGGCGCCTTGCGCGGGCTCGCTGTCTGCCCCACATGATCAGGGTGCCCGCCCAGGTGATAGAGCGTGCCGGTTCGGCATGGCGACGTACTGACTGGCCAGGTGCTTACTGCAACGTGATGGCAACGTGATGGCAACGTGATGGCAACGTGAATATCGGCGGCTCAACGTTTCTCTCGGATTTTTCCACTTCGTGTCCAACCCCGTTCCTGTTTCACTCCGCGGCCCCAAGCCGCCCGCCCCCTGGCTCGGCTTGTGGTGGCTGCGCCTGCGGCCCTGGCTGCTGGCCGGCTTCTGCCTGTTGCTGGTGGCCGCCATTGGCGTGGCGCTGCACCGCCTGCTCAGCGAGGTGCGCTATGTCAGCGTGATGGAGGCGATGCGCGCCACGCCATCGGCCGACATCGCCTGGGCCCTGTTGGCCACCGCGCTCAGCTACCTGACGCTGACGAGTTATGACTCGTCGTCATTGCGCTACGCCGGCGCCTCGGTCAAGCGCAGCACGGTGCTGTTGACCTCCTTCGTGGCCTATGCGCTGTCCAACACCATCGGGCTGGGCCCGCTGACCGGCGGCGCGGTGCGCATGCGCCTGTATGCCGCGGCCGGCTTGCCGCCGCCGCAGATCGCCAGGGTCATCGTCTTCAATGCGGCCGCCTTCGCGCTGGGCATGACGGCTTTCGGCGCGCTGGGCCTGCTGTGGGGCGCGGGCGAAGTGGCGACGATGCTGCACATCCGCCCGATGTGGCTGCGCTTTGGCGCGGGTGCGGTGCTGCTCGCGCTGGCGGCGTTTCTGTGGCTGTGCACCCGCCAGCGCAGCCTGCGCATCTGGCCGCGCTGGACGCTGCAGCTGCCGCCGCCGGGCCTGGCGGTGCGCCAACTGGTGATCTCGGCGATCGAGCTGAGTGCATCGGCCGCAGCGCTGTGGTTTTTGTTGCCCGATGACCGGGTGGCGCTGCCGACCTTTGTGGCCTTCTATGCGATCGCGGTGGCGGCCGGCCTGCTCAGCCATGTGCCGGGCGGTGTGGGCGTGTTCGAGGCGGTGATGCTGCTGGCCAGCGGCAACCATGTGCCGACCGAAGCGATGCTCGGTGCCTTGCTGCTGTACCGCGGCATCTACTACATCTTGCCGCTGGTGCTGGCCTCGGGGCTGCTCGTGACCTATGAATTGCGCTCCGGCGTGGCCGCGCCGGTCGGCCGCATTGCGGTGCACCTGAGCCCGCGGCTGATGGCTGCCCTGGCCTCGGTGGCCGGGCTGTGGCTGCTGGTGTCGGGCGTCACGCCGCTGACCGAAAACGCCCGCGACATGCTGGCCGTCTTGAGCGTGCCGCTGCCGTTGATCGAGGCCTCGCACTTCCTGGGCAGCGTGGCCGGCCTCGGCTTGTTGCTGGTCGCGCGCGGGCTGCTGCATCAGCTGGATGCCGCCTGGTGGGCGGCGCTGGCGCTGTCGATCATTGCCGCCATCCTGGCGCTGCCCAAAGGCATTGCATTGAACGAGGCAGCACTGCTGTCGACGCTGGCGCTGCTGCTGTTCATCTCGCGCCGCCAGTTCGACCGCCGCTCCTCGCTGTTTGCGCAGCGCCTGGAGCCGGAGTGGCTGATGGCGCTCGGTGCGGTGATCGCAGCCTGCGTCTGGGTGCTGTTCTTCTCTTACCACGAGGTCGCCTACAGCAACCGGCTGTGGTGGCAGTTCGAGCTCGACGCGCAAGCGCCGCGCTCGCTGCGTGCGCTGATGGCCGTGGCGCTGATCGGCTTGGCCTTCGGGCTGTGGCAGTTGTTCCGCCCCTCGGCCGGCGAGGTGGCGAAAACCTCGAAAGAAGAGATCGAACGCGCCGCGGCGATCGTGCGCTCAGGCACATCGTCAGACGCATGCTATGCCTTGGTCGGCGACAAGCACCTGCTGTTTTCACCGTCCGGCAAAAGCTTTCTGATGTTCGGCAAGCAAGGCCGCTCCTGGGTCTCGCTGTTCGGCCCGATGGGCGACTGCCGCGAATGGCCCGACCTGGTGTGGCGCTTCACCGAACTGGCCGCCGCCCATGGCGGCCGTGCAGCCTTCTACCAGGTGCGGCCGGGCGCGCTGCCGATGTACCTGGATTGCGGCTTGCAGGCCTTCAAGCTCGGTGAACATGCCCATGTGACCTTGCCCGACTTCAGCCTCAAAGGCGCCAAGCGCGCGAACCTGCGCTCGGGCGTGAATCGCGGCGAGCGTGAAGGGTTGAGCTTCGACGTGCTCGCGCCCGTGCAGGTGGCCGAGCATCTGCCGGCGCTGAAACAGGTGTCGGATGCGTGGCTGAACGGCCAGAAGACGCGCGAGAAGAGCTTCTCGGTCGGCCGCTTCGATGGCGATTACCTGCAGCGCCTGCCGGTGGCCGTCGTGTGGCGCGAAGGGCAGATCATCGCCTTCGCCAACATCCTCAGCACCGAGGCGAAAGACGAAGCCAGCGTCGACCTGATGCGCTACGCCCCTGACGCGCCGCCCGGCACGATGGACTTTCTGTTTGCCAAGGTGATGCTGCATCTGCAGGCCGAAGGCTATGAGCGCTTCGGGCTGGGCATGTCGCCGA
>CAHJWV010000634.1 GCA_903643055.1 Burkholderiales bacterium
TTCTCTTTTCTTGTTCATCCCCGCCCAACGCTCCTCCATCACCTGGCGTTGACAGGCTTTTGTTAGCCGCTCTTAGCGGCCAGGCGTGCCTTCATTCGCTGCGCTAAGGTAGCTGGCGCTGTCGTCAACGCCGGTCGACGCCCGTTGATTGCCGGGCACCTGCCACCGCTGCCGCTCTTCTCCACGCTCCCGAAGCCTTTGCCGAATCCGATTGAATGAACACCACCGAGCCCACGGCCTTCCGCGCCCCTGTTGACCTCGCCAAAGCCACCCGGCTGATGAACCACGGCCCGACCGTGCTGATCAGCGCCGCCCACGCCGGGAGGCGCAACATCATGGCGGCGGCCTGGTCGATGCCGCTCGACTTCTCGCCGCCCAAGGTCGCGGTCGTGATCGACAAGGCGACCTACACCCGCGAGCTGATCGAGGCCTCGGGCTGCTTCGCGCTCAACCTGCCCTGCGTCAACCAAGCCGCCGCCACCTTGGCGGTGGGCGGCAGCAGCGGTCGCGACGGCGACAAATTCGAGCGCTTCGGGCTAGCGAGCTTTCCGGCCAGCACGATGGATGTGCCCTTGCTCGAAGGCTGCGTCGCCTGGCTCGAATGCCGCGTGCTGCGCGAGCCGCACAACGAGAGCCGCTACGACCTTTTCCTCGGTGAAGCGACCGCCGCCTGGGCCGACCCGCGCGTTTTTTCAGAAGGCCATTGGCAGCCCCGCTCGCCAGCCGAAGGGCTGCGCACCTTGCACTACATTGCCGGCGGGCACTTCTTCCGCACCGGCGATTCGTTCGAGGTCGCACCACTGCCGCCACGCCAAGCTTAGCGCGCGGGCCGTTGCCGGGGCCCATTCGGCTCGTCGATCAGACGGCGGCGCGCGCGATATCCTCAGCGCGAGGCGTCGTAGCGGCAGCGCCGTCATGCTGCAAACATCTTCAATCGCCGCAGCTTGTGCTGCAAAACCAGGTTGAAAACGGTGGCTTCGCGTGCACATGCCGAGCCGCTGTCTCTACAGTGCACTGCAGGAGACACCATGAGCGACCCTTCGATTCAACCTCACCTCAGCATCGACCCCGCGTTCGACATCGACCCGGAAGAAACCGCCGAATGGCAAGCCGCGCTGCAATCGGTGCTGCAAGCCGCTGGCCCCGAGCGCGTACGGCAGATCATGGACATGCTGGCCGTCACGGCGCGTGATCCATCGATCGGCTGGCAGCCGGTGCGCGGCACGCCTTACGTCAACACCATCCCGCGCGCGCAGCAGCCGGCCTTTCCCGGCGATCTGGCGATGGAAGAGCGGCTGGCCTCGCTGATGCGCTGGAATGCCTTGGCGATGGTGGTTCGCGCCAACCAGGCCTATGGCGAACTCGGCGGCCACATCGCCAGCTATGCGAGCGCGGCCGATCTGTTCGAGGTCGGCTTCAACCATTTCTTTCGCGCGGCCCATGGCACAAGCGGTGGCGACCTGGTGTTCTATCAACCGCATTCGGCGCCCGGCGTCTATGCCCGCGCCTTTCTCGAAGGCCGTTTGAGCGAAGACGACCTCGCCCATTACCGCCAGGAGATCACCGCTGCAGCGCGCGGCGTGCAGGGCCTGAGCAGCTATCCGCACCCGTGGCTGATGCCCGAGTTCTGGCAGTTCCCGACCGGCTCGATGGGGCTCGGGCCGATCAGCTCGATCTTCCATGCGCGCTTCATGCGTTACCTGCAGCATCGCAAGCTGCAAGACACCAGCGCGCGCAAGGTCTGGGGCGTGTTCGGCGATGGCGAGATGGACGAGCCCGAGAGCATGAGCGCGCTGACGCTGGCCTCGCGCGAGAACCTCGACAACCTGATCTGGGTCGTCAACTGCAACCTGCAGCGCCTGGATGGCCCCGTGCGCGGCAACAGCCGCGTGATCGATGAACTCGAAGCGCTGTTCGCCGGCGCCGGCTGGCGCGTCATCAAACTGGTGTGGGGCTCCGATTGGGACGGCCTGTTTGCGCGCGACACCGAAGGCGCGCTGGCGCAAGCCTTCTCCCAGACAGTGGACGGCCAGTTCCAGACCTTCGCCGCGAAAGATGGGCGCTACAACCGCGACCACTTCTTTGGCCAGAACCCACAGCTCGCCGCGCTTGCGCAAGGCCTGACCGACGAGCAGATCGACCACCTGAAGCGTGGCGGCCACGACTTGGTCAAGATCCACGCGGCTTATTTCGAAGCGATGCGCACCACCGGGCAACCGACCGTGATCCTGGCGCAGACCAAGAAGGGCTATGGCATGGGCCAGGCCGGCCAGGGCCGCATGACCACGCACCAGCAGAAGAAGCTGGAACGCGAAGACCTGATCGCTTTCCGCAACCGCTTTCATCTGCCGCTGACCGACGACCAGGCCGCTGCACTCGAATTCGTCAAGCCCAGCGCCGACAGCCCCGAGATGCGTTATCTCCTCGCGCGCCGCGAAGCGCTGGGCGGCAGCATGCCACGCCGCAGCGCGAAGGCCGCCGCCGTGCCCGTGCCGGCGCTGGCCAGGTACGGTGACTTCGCCACGCAGGCCGATGGCAAGGAGATGAGCACGACGATGGCCTTCGTACGCATGCTGACCAACCTGTTGAAAGACAAGGAGCTGGGCCCGCGCGTCGTGCCCATCGTCGCCGATGAAGCGCGCACTTTCGGCATGGCCAACCTGTTCAAGCAGGTCGGTATCTATTCAAGCGCTGGCCAGACCTACGAGCCTGAAGACATCGGCTCGATCCTGAGCTACCGCGAAGCCACCGATGGGCAAATTCTGGAAGAAGGCATCAGCGAAGCCAGTGCATTGAGCAGCTGGACGGCCGCCGCCACCAGCTATTCGGTGCATGGCCTGGCAATGCTGCCGTTCTACATCTACTACTCGATGTTTGGCTTCCAACGGGTCGGTGACCTGATCTGGGCCGCGGCCGATCAGCGCTCCCGCGGCTTCCTGATCGGCGCCACCGCCGGGCGCACCACGCTGGGCGGCGAAGGCCTGCAGCACCAGGACGGCAGCAGCCTGCTGCAAGCCTCGACGGTGCCGAACTGCCGCGCCTACGACCCCTGCTTTGCCGGCGAGTTCGCGGTGATCCTGGACCACGGCATGCGCCAGATGCTGGAGGAGCAGCAGGACGTTTTCTACTATGTCACGCTGATGAACGAGAACTACGCTCAGCCGTCATTGCCGGCCGGCGCCGAGGCCGATGTCATTCGCGGCCTGTATCGATATGCGGTACATGGCACAGACAACGGCAACGCTCAAGCTGTCGCCCCAGTGCGGCTGGTCGGCTCGGGCGCGATCCTGCGCGAGGTGATTGCCGCGGCCGAGTTGCTCGCGCAAGACTGGCAGATCGACAGCGAAGTCTGGAGCGCCACCAGCTTCAGCGAACTGGCACGCGATGCCATGGAGGCCGAGCGCTGGAACCGGCTGCACCCTGAAGCCACGGCGCGCATCAGCCATGTGCAGCACTGCCTGACCGGTGATGCGCCGGTGGTCCTGGCAAGCGACTATGTGCGCGCCTGGCCTCAGTTGATCGCAAGCCGCCTGCATGCGCCTTTCGTCGCGCTGGGCACCGATGGCTTCGGCCGCAGCGATACACGTGCGGCGCTGCGCAGCTTCTTCGAGGTCGACCGCCATCAGATCGTGCTGGCCGCGCTGACCGCCTTGCGTGAACAAGGCCGGGTGAGCGCAACCCAGTGCGCGCAAGCCATTGCGCGCTATGGCATCGCGGCCGATCAGCAGGCGTCATGGAGCCGATAAAGGAACAGGCCCCCGAGTTCGCCGCATGCCTAACTTCACAACGATGCGGCATCTCGGCATTGCGCATTCCAATCGCCGCGCTCACTCCTGCACGATGTGCGGATACGCGACCGGCACGGCGTGGGTCCGCCGGTCTGCCTCGATCAGGCGGACCGCGCTGTCGAAGTGATCACCGAAGGCAAAGCGAGTCGGGCCGGGCCGGCGGCGAAATTGCGAGTCGCCGCTGATCAGGAAATCGCAGAAGGTCTGCAGCAGCGGGATGTCGGCACAGACCTCTTCGACCCACAGGAATTGCCCCATCTGGTTGACTTCGAGGAACACATAGTCACCCGCAGGCGAAACGATGAAATCCATGCAGCCGAACACCAGCCCGAGCCGCCGAAGCAAAGCGCGGCACTGCTGCGCGACCGCCTGCGGCAGTTGATGCGGCGTGATGCGCATGCCGCCGTGGGCGTCCATCCGCCAGTCCACACGGCCATCGCGGGTGGCTTGTGAATCGAGCTTGGCGGCGATCAACTCGTCGCCCATGCAGGTCACGCGCAGCTCATAGGCCTTCGGCACATAGGCCTGAAAGATCGACGGGCTCATGCGCAGCACCTCGTCCTCGGGCAGCGCCCCGATGTCGACCTTCGAGGTGTAGAGCACCGCGATGCGGTCGCTCGACTCCCAGGTCACCGGCTTGAATGATTTGAAGATCGTCCCGCTGCGCTGATGGGCCCAGAGGAAATGCCGGATGCGCTGCGGGTCGTTCGAGACCAGCGTCGGCGGCACGCTCAGGCCCACCTGGCGCGCCACATGGAGCTGCAGGATCTTGTTCTCGGCCGCCATCGCATGGCGCTGCTCGTTCACCGCAAACGCCTGCTGCGACGCGGCCATCAGCAAGCCACGGATGAAGCGCGTCGATTCGCTGAACGCGACCTGCCGGTCACTGGCCAGCAAGCGATCGTCGAAGATCGGATCGCCCACACGGCGGTTCCAGAACACATCGATCTGGCCGATCGATTGCAGGCCGAGTTCATCTTGAAACGCCATTTGCGGCGGGCTCGCATCGCTCAACTCATACGAGGCCACACAGCGCTGCGGCAGGTCGCCACAAAACCAGCGGATCGGCCGATGGCCCATCAGCTGCAGCACCTGCGCCACAGCCGCTGCATGGATGTCGTCTTGGATCGTCGGGATCAAAATCGTGGACATGAAGACTCCGGAAGAAATGGGCCGGCGAGCTTGACTCGCGCGGCCCCTGGAGACGATTTCAATCGTCGGCGCCGCCGTCATCGCCTTCGCCCGAGCCAGACGAAGACCACGACGATGAACTGAAGCGCGGCGGCATGCCGCCTGACACCTCGGCCAGTTCTTCCTTCGTCAGCTCGCGTGCCAGATGGCGCGCCAAGATGCGTGGGGGCTGAGCCGGAACGACTTCGGGGCTTGGGTTTTGCATGCTGAACTCCTTCGGTTGATTCATTTGGAAAAGGGTCGGTGCTGAGCGCCATCGCGTTGTCAGCCCACTCAAGATAGAAGTCCTGTGGCGCCACGGCATCCCTTGCTTTGACGACAGCTCATCTCCATTGACGACGGCGAGCAGCCCAGCGAGCGCAGACCTCAGGCAAAGCCCCTGCGCAAGGAAAGCTCAAATAGGGGCCAATTTCGCCTTTTCTCAAACGATCTGGTGCCCGGCCTGACGGTCAACATACGCGGCATCGATCTCAGGCCCGTGCGTCCAGGCCTGTCATCCGCTTCATCACCCGCGGCGCACAGGAGTGCCGTCATTGCTGCGCTGATCTCTCCCGAAGACCTTCTGCGGTCCCATTCGCGCATGCGCTGGATGCCCCTGGCCATCGGCCTTCTGACGGCGATCGCGCTCTTCGTCGTTCAGCAGTTCTACTTCGAAGTTCAGGATGCCCGCGCCGATGCGCGCGGCGACGCAGAGTCGATCCTCGCCTTCGCCCACCTGGCCCGCGAGCAGCAACCGGCGCAGCTGAAGGCCCGGCTGGCGCAGGTCGTGCGGGGCTTCGAGCATGTCGCACAAGCCCGCCATTGCGATGCACATGGCTGCCTGGCTTTGGCTGGCGGCAGCGACACCACGGCTGCGAATGCGTGGTCGGACGACTGGAACTGGAAGTCGTTTGCCGTGAAGGCCACCTCATCGGATGACCCGGCCGAATCGGTACAGATCCGCTATTCGCTGCTGCAGGCGCATGCCAACACGCTGCGCGACCTCGGCTTCTTCGCGTTGATTCTGGCCGTCGCCTCCGCGGCCGGCTGGTTCGGAACGCGCCGCCTGCGCACGCGCATGAGCGACGCGGAAGCCCAGGTCCGGCATGCCGCCACCTATGACGCGCTGACGGGCCTGCCCAACCGCAGCTCGTTCGAAGCTTCGGCTTCGCGGCTGA
Source organism: Burkholderiales bacterium (assembly GCA_903643055.1). The sequence continues at coordinate 6,137 of CAHJWV010000634.1, forward strand.
TCCGCCGGGCCGAGGTCGAGAAGGAACGTGCGGTGCTGCTGTTCCTCGACCTGGATGGCTTCAAGGAGATCAACGACCGTTTTGGCCATCATGTCGGCGATCGCATGCTGAGCATCACCGCCGACCGGATTCGCAGCGCCATCGATGAACACGACCTGATCGGGCGCCTGGGGGGCGATGAATTCGGCATCGTCACCGGCTGGGGCACCGGCGTGCGCTACGTCAATGCCAAGGCCAAAGACCTGATGCGCCTGTTGGCCGAGCCGGTGACGATCGACGGCCACACGCTGGCGCTCAGCGTGAGCGTCGGTGCCAGCACGATCGGCAATGACGTGCAAACCTTCGATGAAGCCCGTCGCCGGGCCGATGTGGCGCTGTATGAAGTCAAGCGCACGGCGCGTGGCGGCCTGCTGCATTTCGCAACCGAGATGGACCTCGGCGCGCGCTCGCGTTATGAGCTGGTGTCGGAGCTGCGCACCGCGATCGACCAAGACCAGCTGTTCCTCGAATACCAGCCGCAGGTCGATGGCCACGGTGAACTGCGTGGCGTCGAGGCGCTC
>CAHJWV010000635.1 GCA_903643055.1 Burkholderiales bacterium
GACCCAAAAACCGGGCGGCCACCCCGGAGGCGGGCCACGCCGAACGACGCCGATTATGCGGGGCCCGCAAAGGCCCTGGCCGGGCCGGCGTCGGGCCAGCGAGCGACCCGGCAAGGCGTACGATCAACACAGCCTTCGCGCGGCGTCGCCTTGCCATGCGGTGTTCTCCTACAGGCCAATCCTTCGAAGTCCGACGCACGCCCGCTGCACCACCGAACAAGATGGAATGCATCCGTCAACGTGAGAGCAACCCATGGCCGAGCCGCGCTTCATTCAAACCCACGTGGCGGACGGCGCTGCGGCGCACGCCGAGTTGATCGCCGGGCTGCTGCAAAAGCACGCGCAGGCGTCGCCCAAGTATTTCTACGACAGCCTCGGCTCGCGCCTGTTCGAGGCCATCACCGAATTGCCCGAGTACTACCCGACCCGCACTGAAGCGTCGATCTTCGACAACCGCAGCGCCGCGATGGCCCAGGCCGTCGGCGCGGGCACCACGCTGATCGATCTGGGCGCCGGCAATTGCGCGAAGGCGGTCAAGCTGTTTCCTGCATTGCAACCATCGCGTTATGTCGCGGTCGACATCTCGGTGAGCTTTCTGCGCGATGCCTTGCAACGCGTGCAGCATGAGCACCCGGGCTTGGACGTCACCGGACTCGGGCTCGATTTTTCAAGCGCGCTGACGCTGCCGGTCGAGCTGCTGCGCGGCCGGCCGGTGTTTTTCTACCCCGGCTCCAGCATCGGCAATTTCGACCCGGCCGAAGCGTCGCGCCTGTTGGCCAGCATTCGCGAGCAGGCGCGTGGCGGCGGCTTGCTGATCGGCGTCGACTTGCAAAAACCGATCGATGTGCTGGAGGCGGCATATGACGACGCGCTGGGTGTGACCGCCGCGTTCAATCGCAACCTGTTGCGCAACCTGAACCACACGCTCGGCAGCGATTTCGATGCGGCGCAATGGAAGCATCTGGCGCTCTACAACGCCGAAGCCTCGCGCATCGAAATGCACCTGGAAGCGCTGGCCGATCTCGCCGTGCAATGGCCCGGCGGGCGCCGCAGCTTCAGCCAGGGTGAGCGCATTCACACCGAAAGCTCCTACAAGCACACCGTGCCCGGCTTCGAAGCCTTGCTGAAGCAAGCGGGCTTCCGCCATACACTGCACTGGACCGACGCGCAAGGGTGGTTTGCGGTGTTCTGGGCCCAGGCCTGAGGCTGCGCGCTGCGCGCGGCGAGACGGCGAGGGTATCGGATCGCCTGCATTCAGCCCCAGCCCGCGCGCTGCGCTTGAGGCGCAGATGCCTACCTTGGCTTCTGCGGCACAGGGTCATCGCGGCGCCGAATGAAGGCGCTCAATGACGATGATCGCCTTGTCAGCGCGCCGGCACGCCATCCGGCGCAAAGCCCGGCGTAGCGGCCATCGGCTCCATGTGCAGGGCTTGCGTGCCCGGCGCGGCCGGCAGCGTGGTGACTGCGCCGAGGCCGAATTGCTGTGTCGCACCCACTCCCTTGTAGCGCCACTGCATCTGGTTGCGCCATGCACCGGCCCGCTCGACATTGCGGTCGGCCTGCACCTGCACCTTCATGCCTCGCGTGGCTTGCTGCGCCAGCATTTCCGCCATCGCCGCCCGCAATGACGGCCCGTTCATCCGCTCGGCCCACACGGTGCAATGCTGCTTGTCGGCCGCCGCCAGCATCACGCGGCCGCCGGTGCCCGGCGCCACCAGCACGCTGCCGGCCTGCCCGGACAACATGCTGTCGACGCTGCCGCGCATCGGGTCGGCCGGCTCGAAGCCTTGCGACAGGGCCCAGTCGACCACCGCTTCCGCCTGGGCTTCATGCTGAATGCAACCCTGCTGGAACAGCTGCGCCACGCCTTGCGGCAAAGCCCAGGCCGAGGTCTCGGGCACCGCAGCTGGCGCTTCGACCACCACCGGCGGCTGAACCAGCGACTGTGTGAACTTCGATTGCAGTTGCGCCGATGCCGCCGTGGCGGCAGCCAGCGCAGCCAATAAGAAAGCGGTGCGAACGATCAGGTTCATGGACAAACTTTCGTCATCGGGCCGCGCCGAGAATGTGCGGCGGGCGGGGGTGAAGCCGGGCCATCGAATGCGTGTCGACATAAGCGCCATCGCGCAACGCATAGCCCTTGAACGTGCCTTCGATCTCGAAGCCGAACTTGCGGTACAGGCCCAGCGCACGATGGTTGTCGGTGTACACCGTCAGCTCCAGCCGCAGCACACCGGCCCAGCGGTCGGCATAGTCGCACATCGCCGCCATCAAGGCGCTGCCCACACCGCGGCCCTGGGCTTCGGGCAAAACCGAAATGCCCAACATCATCACGTGCCGGCGGCGCAAGGCTGGCCCGACCGGGTGCAGGCCTGACGAACCGACCGGCGTGCCATCGAGTTCGGCCAGCAGCAGCAGATCGGTCGCATTCGGCGCACAGCTGTCGGTCAAGCGCGCACGCCAGAGGTCCTCCGTCGTGTACGGCACCTGCATGAGGCCAGGGTAGACGCCGGGGTCACCCATGATGCGGGCGTAAGCGGCGGCGTCTTGCACCGTGCTGCGTCGAATCGAAATCGTCATGGGGGGGTCCTTGATGCTTGGAATGTAGTGTCGAGAGACGAAATACCGATCTCGTGATTTCCGTACAAGAAACTCGATCGATATCAAATTGAGGATCCAATAAAAAATCTTCCGTTGGAGGCGGCCTATTTCAATCGCCGTAAAGGTCGAACTAAGCTTGACGCGCGGCGCTTGCCACTTGCCACCTCGCCAAATAATCAACCCCGCTCGGTCGTGTAGGGCATTTGCAAGCCATCGTCAGTTCTCAACCGTCTTTGCCATGAAAGCGAATCCAGTAAAACGGAAGCAAAATTCCTCAATGAACAACCACCCTTTTTAGGGGGCGGCGCTCACTCTCTCTGGAGCAATTGCTTCGTGTAGGATCGGAATCCGGTTTTCAGTCAGGCACGATCGCATGCTCCTGTGCTGGCCCAAGCGCGCTCCAAATCCAGCGTCGACGAC
>CAHJWV010000636.1 GCA_903643055.1 Burkholderiales bacterium
GGCCGCCAAGGCCGCTTGATAGTCGGCTTGAGAAAGGTTCTTGTAGTCGATGCTCTTGCCGGCCTGGCGCGCGATCTCGGCGGCGAACTCGGCCAAGGTCCAGCCGGTGTCACCCGCCAGTTCGTAGATGCGTCCGGCCTGGCCCTCGCGCGTCAACACGGCGGCCGCGGCCTCGGCGTAGTCGGCACGGGCGGCCGATGAGACACGGCCGGCGCCCGCCGCGCCGATCAGCGCGCCGTGCTCCACCGCTGTTTTCGCGCCGGACGCACGGTTCTCGGTGTACCAGCCGTTGCGCAACAGCACATGAGGCAGGCCCGATGCCTTCAATGCCTGTTCGGTCTGGCGATGCTCTTCGGCCAGGCCAAGCTTCGATCGGTCCGCATGCAGCAAGCTGGTGTAGGCCACCAGACCGACGCCTTGAGTGCGAGCCGCATCAATGACTGCCTTGTGCTGCGCAACGCGATGACCGACCTCGTTTCCCGAAATCAGCAACAGCTTCTTGACGCCCGCCAGTGCGCCCAGCAGGGTCTCGGGCTGGTTGTAATCGGCCGCGCGCACCTGCACGCCTTGATGGGCCAGATCGGCCGCTTTCGATGGATCTCGAACCAGTGCCACCACCTGCGCGGCAGGCACCGACTTGAGCAGGTTCTGAATGACGAGATGGCCCAGTTGGCCGGTAGCACCTGTGACTGCGTACATGAATGTTCTCCTTGCGAGTGAAAAAATGACTGAGGAAATTCAGTATAGTGAAGACACTTACTTTCAGTAAGTACGCACAGAAAGGTAAGTACCGCCATGAGCAAGAAGGCCACCGCCGCAGCCTGCGCTGCGAACGCTTGCGAGCCATCCCTCGCCGAGTTGCTGGAACAGGGCAATGTGTTCGCGGCGGATTGCCCTTCGCGTCTCGTGATGCGGCACGTCACCAGCACCTGGGCGGTGTTGTCGCTGATCGCATTGCAGGCCGGCACGCATCGTTTCAGCGAGCTGCGCCGCAAGATCGGCGGTGTCAGCGAGCGGATGCTGGCTCAGACCTTGACGGTGCTGGCGGGCGATGGCCTGGTCACACGCAAGGCCTTGCCGGTGGTGCCGCCGCATGTCGAATATGCGTTGACGCCACTGGGCCGTCAGGCCGCGAAGAAGGTGGCCGCGCTGGCCGACTGGATCAACGAATCGCTGCCGAAAATCATGCAGGCGCGCGACGCGCTTGAATCCGCCGACAACGCAGCCGTCGAAGCTCCCGTCAACAAGCGCGTCGCCGCCACACCGCGCATCCAGGTGCATCGGCTGGTCTGATGGGTTCGGTGATCAGATGCAGCGTGATGCGGTCGCGCCGCAATGCACCGACGCATGCGCTGGACGATGGCGTCAGCCCCGGCCCGTGCCAGATGTCGGCGCATCGAACGCGCGGGTTTGGGTCAGTGATGAAGCCGATCGGCGAGGTCGATCGACAGCGTGTCGCACGCAGGCCCCAGCGCGCGTTACCTGGCGGCCGTCACTCCGGGTGCAAGCCCGCGGCTTGAATCACTTGCGCCCAGCGCACCCGCTCGCTGGCCATCAGGCCTTTCAGCGCCTCGGGCGCGGTGCCGGCCGCACTGAAGTATTGGTTCAGCAGCTTGCTGCGGACTTCGTCGGTCTTGATGATGCGCACCAGTTCGCGCGACAGCCGGTCGATCACGGCCTGCGGCGTGCGGGCCGGGGCCAGCACCGCATGCCATGAGATAGCTTCGAAATTCGGGTAGCCCTGCTCGACCAGGCTCGGCAGTTCCGGCAAGGCACTGGCGCGGCCCAGCGAAGTCACACCCAGGGCCTTCAGCTTGCCCGCGCGGATCGAACTGATGGCAATGGCCGGCACCATGAAGCCGGCCTGCACTTCACCGGCCAGGATGGCGTTGACGATCTGCGGGAAGCCTTGATAAGGCACATGAACGATGTCGATGCCAGCGCGCGCCTTGAACAGCGCCATTGCCAGATGGGCCGCGCTGCCGTTACCGACACTGCCGTAGTTCAGCTGCCCGGGCCGCGCGCGGGCGAGGCGCACGAACTCGGCCACGCTGGCAGCGCCGAGCTTCGGGTCGACCACCAGCACGTTCGGCGAGGTGGCGACCAGACTGACCGGCGCGAGATCGCGTGCCGGGTCGTAGCCCAATTGCCTGGACAACAACGGCGCGGTGATCAGCGGCCCCTGGATCGTGAACAACACGGTGTGACCATCGGGCTCGGCATGGGCCACGACACCGGTCCCAATGTTGCCGCCCGCGCCCGGCTTGTTGTCGATGACGATCGGCTGGCCCAGGGCTTGGCCCAGCGGCTCGGCAAGCAGGCGGGCGACGATGTCAGGCGAACTGCCCGCCGGAAAGGGAACCACCAGGTGAATCGGCTTGGAAGGCCAGGCCGCAGAGGCCGCGAAACCTACTGGCGGTAAGCCCGCCAGCGCGGCAGCGATGAAATGGCGGCGCTGCATCGTGCGTCGTCAGATCAAAGTTCGCGCGTGGCGTCGCGGGCCATCAATTCCTGGATCGCGGCCTTGGGGCTGATGCCACCGTTGAGCACACGCACGACGGCGTCGGTGATCGGCATTTGCAGGCCATGCGCCCGCGCGCGGTTCAGCACCGTCGCTGCACAGGCCACGCCTTCGGCCACATGGCCGAGCTCCTGCATGATCTGCGACAGCGG
>CAHJWV010000637.1 GCA_903643055.1 Burkholderiales bacterium
TGCCGAACACGCGGCAGCCGGCCCGCTTCCATCAGGCCGAACCAGGCGGTGCGCCCGGGCATGCCGAGCACACCCAGCGCAGTCGAGACCGGGGCCATCTCCGGATCGAGTTTTCGAAGGTCGTTGGCGTGGCACGTGTCGAACCGCTGCCAGGCGGTGTAGCCGAGTACCCCGTCGCCGATCGGTGTGCGGCCGTGCCGGTGGGGCAGGTGGGGCAGGTGGGGCAGGTGATTCAACACGACTTCGCCGCGCTGTTGACGCCACCGTTCCATGCGTTGGAGCGCCATGTCGCTACCGATGGTTGGCGTGACGATGTGTTCCCGCGCCGCATCCGTTATCGCAGCGACGACCTGCTGTTCATCGTGCGTTTGCTGATCGAAGGCAAGGCCCTGGCTTATTTGACCGAAGATGTCATTCAGGGGCTGCCGCTGGAGATGCTCGCCATCACCGGATGCCCGCATGCCTGCCGCGACAGCGTCTGGCTGATGGCGAGATCGAGCGACGACCGCGGCTGGGTTCGGTCTGTGCTTGAGCGCTAGCCGCCGCACGGGCCGGCGTTCGGACAGCCTTTGGCAAGAGGTGTATCGATCGCTGCCCTTTGAAGACAGCAGGACCGCGCGTCAGCGGGAGGCCGGACGCTAGAGGGCGTTTGCAGTGCACACGAGCAGGGCCTCGATACCGGCGATGAGCTTGCGCGCCGAGCGGGATGGCTCGAACTCGCCATTGGCGTTGTTCTGCACCTGGTGGCCCGATGAGCCTGCTCATCGGGCGCTTGCCCGGGGTCGATCGCTAGCCGCAAGGGGGTGTCTAACCAGTCTGGCAAGGTGCGCTTAGGCGAGCGCACCTTGCCTTCGGGCCTTCAAGGCGGCACTGACGCCCGATGGTCACTGTGTCATCGGGGCAGGCACTACCGCTCTCACGGAACGATTCGAAGGTTGCCTGCGTCAACGTGCGGTGAAGCGGCCGACAGGGCTTGATCGTGGACCGACGCGCTGAGGCTGATGGCTGCGGTGCCATCGATGGGCAGGTTGCGGATCGCATTCAGCGTGATCGAAATGCGTTGTTTCGCGCCGGCTGCGAGCGTCACCCAGACCGGTGAACTGTCTGAACCCAAGCCCACATCGAAGCTGCTCTTCGGATAGGGTGACCTTGTTTGCGACGACGCGACATTCGCGACGATGTCAAAAGTCGCAGGCTGCCCGGTTGCGTTTTCGACATCGGCGCTGACGGTGCAGGTTGAGCCGGCCTTCAAGGTATCAGGGCAGGTTGTGATGTTGTTCAGGTTGGCCAGCCAGTGGGTGACGGGAACGGTCACGCCGGTGACTGCTTTGCCGGTGTAGTTCACCACGGCGGAATAGGCCGTGCGGTTGGCCGTGTGAACTTGAATCTGGTAGCGCCCCGTCGACATGTTGGCATCCTGGATCGAGCAGCTGCCATCGGCGCCCACCCAGGGTGAGCTCATGCTCGAGATGAGGTGGCTGCATACGGCGAAGCTCGCGTCATCGCATCGCATGAGGTTCACGCAATTAAAGTCAAAGTCCGAGCCGGTGATCGGTGCACCCGTCACTGCATCGACGATGCGGCCCGAAATAGGCTTCGGTTGACCTGCTGACGAGTTCGGCTGGGGGGCTGGCGAGTTGGCTCGGTGGGTGGCTGAGCCTGCGACGAACTTGAACTTTGGCAACAATGCCGATGCCGCGGTGCTCTGGTTGCTGCCATCCGAGGCCTGCAGCGAAACGGTTCCGGTGCTGCCCAGCGGCATGTCTGCCGGCACGCTGAAGCGCTGGGTCAGGCGGCGGGTGCCATTGGCAGGCAACTCGACCGTGATGGGGGCTCGGCTCTTGTCGCTCAGGCCGATCGTGTAGTGACGCGGTGTGGGCAAGAGCTGGGCGACTTCGGCCCAGACCGATAACGACACTGGCATGGAGGTCGGGTTGCGAACGGTGTAGCTGAAGACGCAGTCGCTGCCGGGTTGGGCGATCGCGCAAGGCACCACGTCATCGAAGGCCGGACGCCGCGGCGTGATCGAAAGATCGTGCAGCGTGTTGCCTTCGCCTTGCTGAATCACGAAAGGCTGTGACTCTGCCTGGTAGTAGCGGACGAACATGTTTCTGTTTTCGTCCAGGGGGACGAGAGCGCGCAGGCGAAACGTGCCGGCGGTGTTGTCGGGAACGGTGAAGCTGAAATGGCCTTTGGAATTGATGCCGCTCCACCCGATGATGTTCTCGCAGCTGCCGCCGCCATCGCAACGGTTCAGGCCGACGCTCGAGTCATAGTCGAACTCGACGGCGGCCTTTGTGAAGGCGTCTCTCAACGTGCCGGAGACTTGCGCGGCCTGTACCGGCAGCGCGTTTGCAGCGGCGAGCGCGAGTGCAATCACCGATGGGGCGGCGGAGTACAAAAGGGTTGAAACATTGAATGCTTTCTTGTTGTGGGCACCGGGCCGACATGGCCGCGCTCCACGATTTGTTTATGCATGACCATTAGGGCATGGTTCAACGCTATCTCTGGTTCTGACACAGAAAATCACAAAAGACTAACTTTATAAATACGCGTAAATTCGGGTTCTATGAGCGGCGTTGGCT
>CAHJWV010000638.1 GCA_903643055.1 Burkholderiales bacterium
AAGAGCTGCCCATCGACAAGATGAAGGTCGACCGATCGTTCGTGCACGACCTGCCGAGCGAAAAAGGTTCGGCAGCCATTGCGCGCGCGATCGTGCAGATGGCGCGCAGCATGGGCCTGACGGTGATTGCCGAAGGCATCGAGACCGAAGCCCAACGCAGCTTTCTCGCGCGCCTGGACTGCGATGAATTGCAGGGCCTGCTGATCAGCCCACCGCTGCCGCGTGATGCCTTCGAGGCCTGGGTGCGGCAGCGCGAGCCGATGTTGCTTACTTCTTCTTGACCGGGCGTTGCCAGCCGCCGAGCGCGATCTGGCGGCCTCGCGCGACGGCCAACTGGCCGCCTTCGACGTCTTTCGTGATGGTCGAGCCGCCACCGATCGTGGCGCCATCGCCAAGCGACACGGGCGCCACCAACACGCAGTTGCTGCCGACATGCACATCGTCACCAATCAGCGTGCGGTGCTTGTTGGCACCGTCGTAGTTGGCGGTGATGCTGCCGGCGCCATAGTTGACGCGTTGGCCGACCGTGGCATCGCCCAGATAGGCCAAATGGTTGGCCTTCGACCCATGGCCGAGCGTCGAGTTTTTCACCTCGACGAAATTGCCGATGTGCACGTCATTGCCGAGGTGGGCACCGGGGCGCAGCCGCGCAAATGGCCCGATCAGCGCGCCGCTGCCCACCGTCACGCCCGCGGCTTCGCCATCAATGTGGGTGAACGGATGGATCACCGTGTTCGCGCCCAGACGGGCATTGCGGATCACGCAATTCGCGCCGATGCGCACGCCATCCGCCAGATGCACCTCGCCTTCAAAAATGCAGTTGACGTCGATCTCGACATCACTGCCGCAGCTCAGCTCGCCGCGCACATCAAAGCGCGCCGGGTCGGCCAGCCGAACCCCTGCTTCCATCAGCGCCTGCGCACGCAAGAGTTGATAGCGGCGTTCCAGATCGGCCAGCTGCAAAGGGCTGTTGACGCCCAGCACCTCGGCTTCGTGCTGGGGTTGGGCGGCGACCACCGGCGTGCCCTCCGCCACGGCCATCGCCACCACGTCAGTGAGGTAGAACTCGCCCTGGACGTTGTCGTTCTTCAGCTGCGACAGCCAGCGCTTCAGCGCGGCCGTGGGGGCGGCCATCACGCCGGTATAGACCTCGCGAATCTCGCGCTGAGCCGGTGTTGCATCCTTGTGCTCGACGATCGCCTGCACCGCGCTGCCCGCGGCCAGGCTGCCGTTGCGCACGATGCGGCCATAGCCGGTGGCGTCGTTCAGTTCGATGGTCAGCACGGCCAGCTTGTGGCCCGCGCTCGCTGCGATCAATGCCTTCGCAGTGTTTGCGGCGATCAACGGAGTGTCGCCATTCAGGATCAACGTCGTGCCCTCGTCGTGCAGGCGCGGCACGGCCTGCTGCACCGCGTGTCCGGTGCCGAGTTGCGGCATCTGCCGAACGAATTCGAGCTGCGAGCCATGCACCGCCGCTTCCACCGCTTCGGCGCCGTGGCCGGTGACCGCGATGATGCGATCTGCCCCTAGGCTGGAAGCGGTTTGCAGAACGTGCTGCAATAGGCTGCGACCGGCCAGCTTGTGCAAGACCTTGGGCAGGCTGGATTTCATGCGGGTGCCCTTGCCCGCGGCCATGATCACGATGTCGAGAGCCATGCAACGTCCTTTTTGGAAGAGCATCATTATCGCGACGGTGTTGGCCCTCAGCACCTTGATTTCCGGTTGCGGCGCGATCCGCCTGGCCTACGGCCAAGGGCCTGATCTGAGCTACTGGTGGCTCGATGGCTACGCTGATTTCAATGACCTGCAAACACCGCAAGTTCGGCAATCTCTGAGCGCATGGTTCCGATGGCATCGCAGCACGCAGTTGCCCGCCTATGCGAAGTTCCTGGCGCAGCTGCAGCCTTTAATGGCCGACAAGCTGACGGCCGCGCAGCTGTGCCGCATCTATGACGACGCGAACGACTTTCTGAATCCATCGATCGACCATGCCTTGCCACTGGCCGCAGGAACGGTGCAGACCTTCACCGACAAGCAGTTCTCGCACATGGAACGCAAGTACGAGAAGGTGAACCGCGAGTTCCAAAAAGACTACCTTCAGAACGACCCCGAGCGGCGCCAGAAGGCGGCGGTGAAACGCCTGGTCGAGCGTGCGGAGATGTTGTACGGCGACCTGAGCGAAGCGCAATTGAAGCAGCTGACGAAGGCCATTGCCGCCTCGCCCTTCAACCCGGAGTTGTGGTTCGAGGAGCGTGTGCTGCGCCAACAAGAGGCGCTGGCCACCTTTCGCCGCATCTCGGCCGAGCGTCTGCCGGCCGCGCAAACGCAGGCCGCGCTGCGCACCGTGGTGTCACATGTGCAACGCTCACCGCGCGAGAGTTATGTGGCTTACCAGGCCAAGCTGTTGCAGTACAACTGTCAGCTCGGGGCCGACCTGCACAACAGCACCGACCGTGAGCAGCGTGAGGCTGCGATCAAGAAGCTGAAGGGATGGGAAGACGATGCCCGCGCGCTGGCAGCGGAGGCTGAGAAATAAGCTTGGCGCGTCGGTGAATGAGCGCGCGGTGATCGAGCCGAGTGTCTGTCGACATGCTTGTGGCGTCGGCTCACCTCTTTGAACTTCAAAAGGATCTCCCGCCCTCGCGATGCCAATGCAGCAGGCCGCGCCAGTTCGGCCTTGCCGCGGTCAGCCTGGCAAAGGAATCTGCACTCGTCTCGGGTTGATCCCGGTTTGCGGAAAGTCTTTCATCGCGGCCTGGAACATCGCGGTGATCAGCACGTCGCTGCCGGCCGAG
>CAHJWV010000639.1 GCA_903643055.1 Burkholderiales bacterium
CGCGGTGCTGGCGGTGCTGGTGGTGTGGATGTTCCTGCGCGACTGGCGGGCCACGCTGGTCTCTGCGCTGGCGCTGCCGCTGTCGGTGATTCCGGCGTTCGCCTTCATGGCGATGGCCGGCTTCACGCTCAACGGCATCACGCTGCTGTCGCTGTCGCTGGTGGTGGGCATCCTGGTCGACGATGCGATCGTCGAGATTGAAAACATCATGCGGCACCTGCGCATGGGCAAGTCTCCGTATGAGGCCGCGATGGAAGCGGCCGACGAGATCGGCCTGGCCGTGATCGCCACCACCTTCACGCTGATCGCGGTGTTCCTGCCCACCGCGTTCATGAGCGGCATCGTCGGGCGCTTCTTCGTGCAGTTCGGCTGGACGGCGGCGATCGCGGTGTTCATGTCGCTGGTCGTCGCGCGGCTGCTGACGCCGATGATGGCCGCCTACCTGTTGAAGCCGCCGAAGAATGAACACAAGGAAGGCCGCTGGCTGACCGTCTACATGCGCTGGGTACAAGCGGCGCTGCGCCACCGCGTGATCACCACCGTCGTCGTCGGCGTCTTCTTCATCGGCTCGCTGGCGCTGGTCACGGTGCTGGAGAAAGGCTTCATTCCGCCGGACGATTTGTCGAAGACGCAGGTCTCGATCTCGCTGCCCCCCGGCGCGACCTTCTCGCAAACATTGGCCACCGCCGAAGCCGCCCGCGCGATCGTGCAGAAGAACAAGCACGTGACGATGGTCTACACCGCCGTCGGTGGCGGGGCGACCGGCGCCGACCCGTTCGCAGGTGCCGGCTCACCCGAAGTGCGCAAGGCCTCGCTGAGCATCAACCTGTCTGCGCGCGGTGACCGGCCGCGCAAGCAGGTGCTCGAACAGGAGTTGCGTGACGCCTTGTCCGAATTGCCGGGCGCGCGCGTCTCAGTGGGCTTCGGCGGCTCGGGCGAGAAATACGTGCTGGTGCTGGCCGGTGAAGACGGCGAAGTGCTGTCGGCCCACGCCCGGCAAGTCGAGCGCGAGTTGCGCACCATTCCCGACATCGGCGCGGTCACATCGACCTCCAGCCTCGTTCGCCCGGAGCTGATCGTGCGGCCCGATTTTGCGCGGGCGGCCGATCTGGGCGTGACCTCCGCGGCCATCGCCGAGACGCTGCGCATTGCCACCGCCGGCGACTACGACCAAAGCCTGCCCAAGCTCAACCTGTCGCAGCGCCAGGTGCCGATCGTCGTCAAGCTGAAGGCCGATGCCCGGACCGACCTTGACCTCTTGTCGCGCCTGGCCGTGCCCGGCGCCCGTGGCCCGGTGATGCTGGGCAATGTGGCGACCCTGGAGATCGACAGCGGGCCGGCGCAGATCGATCGTTTCGACCGCAAGCGCAACATCAATTTCGAGATCCAGCTGAACCAGCAATCGCTCGACCATGTGCAGGCCGCCGCACTCGCGCTGCCCAGCCTGAAGAGCCTGCCGGCCGGTGTGACGCAAGCAGGCGTTGGCGATGCCGAAGCGATGGGTGAACTGTTCGCCGGCTTCGGTCTCGCGATGCTGACCGGCGTGTTGTGCATCTTCATGGTGCTGGTGCTGCTGTTCCATGACTTCGTGCAGCCGGTGACGATTTTGGCAGCGCTCGTGCTGTCGATCCCGGGCGCGCTGATGGCGCTGTTCATCTCGAACACCGCGCTGTCGATGCCTTCGATGATCGGGCTCATCATGCTGATGGGCATCGCGACGAAGAACTCCATCCTGCTGGTCGAGTACGCGATCATGGCGCGCCGTGACCGCGGACTGTCGCGTTGGGATGCCGTGCTCGACGCCTGCCACAAGCGGGCGCGGCCGATCGTGATGACCACCATCGCGATGGGTGCCGGCATGCTGCCGATTGCGATGGGCATCGGCGTCGATTCGAGCTTCCGCGCGCCGATGGCCATCGTCGTGATCGGCGGGCTGATCACCTCGACCTTCCTGAGCCTGCTGGTGATTCCAGTGATCTTCACCGTGGTCGACGACATCGAGCAATTCGTGTCGCGCAAGCTGCGGTTGAAGCGGCATCAACCCGAGGTGGCGAAACCGGTTCAACCCCCTGCGCGCGAGGGTGCCTGATGGCGCTGCAGTGCTCTGCTACCAGGCCCATGGGTCTGGCAGCAGAGGGCTTGATTGACCGGTCAGGCGACTCGTCTGCCGATGCGACGAGCCGATGTTCTAACTCAGCGCCGAAGCGGCGCCTGAACCTCGCGCCGCGCCACTTCCGGCAAAGTCAGCGCGCCGCGCTCAATGCGGTCTTCCAGTTCACCGATGGTGGCCGACAGCGTGTTGGAGGTCTGCTCCAACATCAGCCGCGAATCGTCCTGCATGCGGTCCATGCGCGCCAGCAACTCGGCACGCATTTCATCCGACCCGCTCGACACGCGATGCAGTTCGGTCGTCAGAAAGCTGCGTAGCTCAACGAAGCGCGAGGCTTCGGCCTTGTCGGCCAGCTCACGTTGCGCTTGCAGCTCTTTGGTGTGACGGCGGCTTTCGAGCAAGGCCGTCGCCTGAAGCGAAATGGCCCACATCGTGAACAGCAGGCTTAAGAACAGCACCAGGCCGAGCATGATCAAGCCCAAAGGTGCCTGCACCGTGGTGCCGCCGAGAGACAGAGGGGTCAGCGTGGTAAAGGCCGGCCAATTGATCAAGGCAAACACCCCGATCAACACCAGCACCACGAACAGAGAGAGTGCGCGAATCATCGAAGCCTCCTTGCTCAAACGTGCAGTGAGCGTAAGGCGCCCTGCGGCCAACCCGTGACCGGCGGCGGCGCGGCTCGGCGTAAGACGTGGGCGGCAGATGGGGTCAGACGATGCCGCGAGCCCGCCCGATGGCGGCGCCTTGGCGTCGCGAAAGTGCAGGGCAGGGCGCTGGCCGCGGAGATCAGACCGCGAGCCCTGGCCGAACGGCCTCGCCCGCTTGTTGGGGCACGCTCGCGCCGGCCTGGCTTTTCGAACGGCACTCCGGAGCCGACAGACCTGCCTGCAAGGCGTCCAGCAGCACACGGGTGCGCGCCGGCATCAGGCGGCGCCCCGGGAACACCGCCCAGACAGGCCCCAATCGAGCAGCAAGGGCGTCAGCTCGCCGCGCATCACATAAGGCCCGGCAAAGTGATGCACGACCGCCGTGATGCCTGCGCCGGCACAGGCCATTCGCATCAGCAGCTCGGGAGAGTTGGCGCCGGCCCGCGTCGGCGGTATGCCATCGCGGCGCGCTTCACCCCCGCGTCGAAGTCCAAGGTCCGGCGAGCTGTCCCGCAGCGACAGCAGTTGCAGCGCGTCGTGCTCCATCAGCGCCTCGGGCTCGGAAGGCACGCCACGCCGCTTCAGGTAGGACGGCGCGGCGTAAAGCCCCAGCCGAAAGTCGGTCAACCTGCGCGCGGCCAGCGTCGCGTCGTCCGGCAAGTCGCCGATACGGATCGTCAAATCGAAGTTTTCGCCGGTCAAATCAACCCGCCTTGGCGACAGATCGATCTCCAGCGCAATCGCCGGGTAGCGGCGGATGAAATCGGCCAGCACCTCGCTCAGCACACTGTTGGCAAAGTCGCCCGGCATCGACACCCGCAAGCGCCCGCTGGGTTCGGTCTGCCGGTGTTGGGCCAGCGATGCGGCAGCCTGCACTTCATCAAACACCTGCCGCGCATGGGCCAGAACGCTGTGGCCGAAGTCGGTCACGGTGGCTTGCGTGTAGTGCGCAACAGCAGCCGCTTGCCCAGGCTGGCCTCCAACTGCGCAATGCGGCGCGAGACCGTCGACTTGGGCAGGCCAGGCGCTCACCTGCGCGGCTGAAACTGCCTTCGTCCACCACGCGAGCAAACAGCACCAGGTCATTGGCTTCCAGCGTGCTCATGGTCAGGCCCTCTTGCGTCTCATCAATGGAACTGTGTTATCCATTTTGATGTCTTCAGGCATTTTGGCGGCACAAATACAGTCGCCTCATTCCTTTCAATTCGAGACCGGCCATGAAGATTCTCCAAGTCAACTCCAGCGCCTGCTGGCCCAGAATCCCGGCGCTAGCGTCGTGTTGCGCAATCTGGGCACGAACCCGCATCCCGAACTGAATGAAACCCGCCTGCAGGCGCTGTTCACACCGGCCGACAAGCGCAGCGCCGAGCAAGCCGCGCGAGCCGCACCCAGCGACGCGCTGGTCAGCGAACTGTTCGCCGCCGACGTGATCGTGTTCGTCGTGCCGATGTACAACTTCGGCGTGTCTTCGCAGCTGAAGAACTGGATCGACGCCATCTGCCGCGCAGGCGTCACCTTCAAATACACCGAGAAAGGCCCGATCGGCCTGGTGCAGGGCAAGAAGGTCTATGGGGCGCTGACGCGCGGTGGCATTTACCGCAACACGCCCAACGACACCCAGGTGCCGTATCTGAAGTCGGTGCTGGGTTTCATCGGCATCACCGATGTGCAGTTCGTCTATGCCGAAGGGCTGGCGATGGGCCCGGAGGCAGA
>CAHJWV010000640.1 GCA_903643055.1 Burkholderiales bacterium
TGGGAGCGTGCCGTGGCCGCGACCGGCTTGCCGATCCACCGCCTGCCCAGTGGCGCAGGACATGACGCAATGAAGCTGCATGAACGGATGCCGCAGGCGATGCTGTTCGTGCGCGGCGGCAATTCCGGCATCAGCCACAACCCGCTGGAGAGCATCACCAACGACGATGCCGCGCTGTGCGTCGAAGCCTTCCAGCACCTGCTGAACCAACTCGCCCAAGAATCGCCATGAGCACTGCCTACACCCAACTCGACGCCTGGATCGACGCCCATTTCGATGACGAAGTACGCTTCCTGCAAGCGCTGGTGCAGGTACCGACCGACACGCCGCCCGGCCACAACGCGCCGCATGCCGAGCGCACCGCCGAGTTGTTGCAGGGCTTCGGCTTCGAGGCCGAAAAACATGCGGTGCCGAAGGCCGATGTCGAGGCTTACGGCCTGCAATCACTGACCAACCTGATCGTGCGGCGGCACTATGGCGAGGCCGGCCCGGTGATCGCGCTGAATGCGCATGGCGATGTGGTACCGCCCGGCGAAGGCTGGACCCACGGGCCTTACAGCGGCGAGGTGGACGGCGGCAAGCTGTATGGCCGCGCCTCGGCGGTCAGCAAAAGCGACTTCGCAACCTACACCTTTGCCGTGCGCGCACTCGAATCACTCGGGCTGGCCTTGAATGGCGGCATCGAACTGCACTTCACTTATGACGAAGAATTCGGTGGCGAGCTCGGCCCCGGCTGGCTGCTGGCCCAAGGCCTGACGAAGCCCGATTACCTGATTGCCGCCGGCTTCAGCTATCAGGTGATCACCGCCCACAATGGCTGCTTGCAGATGGAAGTCACGGTGCACGGCAAGATGGCGCATGCCGCGATTCCGAGCACCGGCGTCGATGCGCTGCAAGGCGCGGTGGCGATCTTGAACGCGCTGTATGCACAGAACACACGTTATCGCGAGGTGTGCTCGAAGGTCGAAGGCATCACCCACCCTTACCTCAATGTCGGCCGCATCGAGGGCGGCACCCACACCAACGTCGTGCCCGGCAAGGTGGTGCTGCGCCTGGACCGCCGGATGATCCCGGAAGAGAACCCGACCGAGGTCGAGGCGGAGTTGCGCCGCGTGATCGCCGACGCGGCCAAGACGCATCCTGGCATCCAGGTGGACATCAAACGATTGCTGCTGGCCCGCGCGCTGCAGCCACTGCCCGGCAACCAGCCCTTGGTCGATGCGTTGCAACGCCATGGCGAAGCGGTGTTCGGCGAGCCGATCCCGACTTCGGGCACGCCGCTGTACACCGATGTGCGGCTTTATTGCGAGCGCGGCATCCCGGCCGTGATCTACGGTGCCGGGCCGCGCACGGTGCTGGCGTCGAATGCCAAACGGGCCGATGAGCATGTGCAGCTCGAAGACCTTCGGCGTGCGACGAAGGTGGTGGCACGCGCGTTGTTCGATTTGCTGAGCTCCCACCCTTGATCACCGCAGGGCCTGCGCATGCCGCGGCTCCTGCAGCGAGTTGACACAGGACTTGCCATTGCAGGATGGTCCGCGCGCTGCACAAATGGCTGCGGCGCATTACCCTTGAGGGTCGCGGGCACACTGTGGCCCAATCGGTTTGAACGGCGCAGCAACGCACCTGCCGGCTGAACGCAGTTCCGCCCGAATCAAACCTCATCACCCAACTTCATCATCCAGGAATCGCCCTGCCATGGCAGACACATTCGAGCTATCCAAAGAAGAACTGGTGCGTCGTGCCCAGAAGAAAATGAACGAGACCCTCGCCGATGGCATCTGGAGCCCGAAGCAGGCTCTGGCATTGACCTGCCGCATTCTTTTTGATGCGGGGCACGACTCGGGGCTGGCCGGGCAGATCACCTGCAAAGGGCCGCAGCCGGGCACCTATTACACGCAGCAACTCGGCCTGGGCTTCGATGAGATCACGGTGTCCAACCTGTTGCTGGTTGATGAAGACCTGAAGGTGCTCGAAGGCAAAGGGATGGCGAACCCGGCCAACCGATTCCACAGCTGGGTCTACCGAGCGCGCCCGGACATCCATTGCATCGTCCACTCGCACCCGCACCATGTGGTCGCGCTGTCGATGCTGGAAACGCCGCTGGTCGTGTCGCACATGGACATGTGCCCGCTCTATGACGACTGCGCGTTCCTCGGCTCCTGGCCCGGCATCCCGGTCGGCAATGAAGAAGGCGAGATCATCTCTGCCGCGCTGGGCGACAAGAAGACCTTGCTGCTGTCACATCATGGCCAGCTGTCGACGGGCTCGACGATCGAAGAGGCTTGCATTCTTGCCCTGTTGATCGAACGCGCGGCCAAGCTGCAGCTGGCTGCAATGAGCGCGGGCACCATCCAGCCGATCGATCCGGCGCTGGGCCGCGAAGCCCATGACTGGATCTTGACGCCCAAGCGCAACCAGACCACCTTTGCCTACTTCGCCCGCCGCGCACTGAAGCATCATGGCGATTGCCTGACCTGAGCTTCCTGATCGGGGCTTCTTGATCAGAGCTTGGCTGCGTCGGGCGATCGACGCAGCTTGCTCCGGCTCACTGGCCCCTCGTCGCGCCAGGTAAGCCGATGAAAGCCCCGGCAAACAAAGCGAATGCCGCAAGCCAAACCCGATATGCTGCGGCACACCCGTGTGGGTGCGCCCGACACGAGACCTGCGCTCGGCCACTTGGCCAGTCACGTTGCCCACACTTGAAAGGCCGCTTATGTGGTTCCTCGTTCAAGTCGTTAAAGGCAACAAGCATTTCGAGGCCGATTCGCAAATCGGCAACCGCGTCATGATTTCCGACACCAGTGAGCTGGTCATCTCGGGGCGCAGCTCCGGCAGCGAAGGCTATCGGTTCGAAGCGCGCAAGGGCAACGAAAGCTTCGTCATCAAGGACTTTCCCGGCGTGTCGGTCGCCGGCAGCCTGGTGACGGAGTTTGTGGCACTGGCCGCTCAGATGGGCGCGGTGGTAGCCGGTGGTGCACCGGCTTAGCGCGAAACGATCAGCACTGACCTCTCTCTCAAATTCTGATTCATAAGGGCGATCACTGGACCCAATCCTCCCCCTTGTGGATGCTGAGACATCGCTGCCGGCGCACCCTTCGTGAGCCCTGCAATCTGCCGGGTGGGTGCTGCGGCCTTCCGCAGCGATCTCTCACAGGAGAAGGCCCATGAACCGGGTGTGCATTACTGTTCCAGAGACAGGTCAACGCGTGTGCTTCAACATCCCGCTGCTCATCAACCGGTGGTGGGTTGATCCCAACCCACCCGACCCGCTGCAGCCACGGTCCGAAATCGAACGAACCCCGCAGCCAGAGCCCTGGATTCTGGGGGCCGACATCAAGGCCGAAGTCAGCCGGGAACTGCAAGCCCTGGCAAGCATCCATGCGCTGTCGGACCTGCTGACCGAAGGCTCGCGTGGCGTGCTTCAGCAAGCGGTTCGAAGCCAGGTCGACCGGCTTCAATTGCCGTCCGGGTTGCATGTCCACTTCGATCAGCCAAAGCGTGCCGCTTGAGCCGCGCGGAGGCCGCACCGCCGATCGGCAGGCGGCCTTGCTGAAAGGCACCACCACGTTCTGACGTTCTGTTAGAACCTTGTGCCATTGCGCTGCCTGCCCCTGCCGCGAGCCGGGTCAAACGCCTCGTGCCAACATGAATGCCCTGTTTCCCAAGGAGTTCATCCGATGAAGAAATCGACGGTTCATCTGTTCGTCTTCGACACGATGTCGGACTGGGAATATGGCTACGCGATTGCAGGCCTCAACAACCCGCAGTTCCAGAAGGCACCTGGCTCGTTCGAAGTCAAGACGATCTCGCTCACGGGACAGCCCGTCACCTCCATTGGCGGTTTGCGCGTATCGGCCGATCTGGCAATTGACCAGCTCAAGCCCAGTGCCAGCGCAATGCTGGTGCTGCCAGGCGGCGCTGCGTGGGATCAGAAGCAGAACGCTGAAGCAGCTGACCTGGCGGCGGCCTTCATTGCCGCTGGAACGCCGGTGGCCGCCATCTGTGGCGCGACCGCAGGGCTCGCAAGCCGCGGCCTGCTGGACCATGTGCCGCACACCAGCAATGCCAAAGGCTATATCGCCGCCACGGGCTACGCTGGCGGCGGCCATTTCCGTGACGAACCAGCGGTGACTTCCGGGCATTTGATTACCGCTTCCGCCATGGGCGCTTTGGAGTTCGCCCAAGAGATCTTCACGATGCTCGACCTCTATTCCGGCCCGACGCTTGCAGCGTGGTACAGCTTGTACAAGACCGGTGACGCGCGTTATTTTGGTGCGCTCATGAAGTCCGTTAGCGAAAAATCCTAGCGTTGGCGATGCAAGTAGATTTTTTGCAAGCCTGTCAGACAGCCTGCCTCTCCCGGCCTTGTTCAAAGCATCGCCCCTTCGCGCCACGCAGCCATGCTTCAAAAATCCCGCGTCAGAACTTTTGCAGCAGATAGTCGCTGACCTTGGGCGCCAGGCTGTCCAAGAGCGTGTCGATCCGCGAATTCAGCACATAGACCTCATGGCCGACCTGTGTGGCCGATGTCGGCATCGACATCTGGCTCTTGCGCTGACGTGTGATGCGGGCCGATTTCCAACCATCGGTTGAAGTCAGCTCGATGGTTCGATCTACACCGGAGTTTTGAACAACGATCAAATGCTGCGTATCGAGCAGGCGCAGGCCATCGGCGCCGATCAAGGCTTCAGGCAATTGCACTCGGTCGATGTGTGTCGGCTCTTGTAGATTCACGCGAAAAAGTTCACCGCTGTTGTATTTGCCGACCAACAGATAGCCGTCTTCGTGCCAGGCAATCCCGTTGAGCTTGAATCCATCGCCGTCATTGAACAGATCACTCTGTGTGAAAACAGACGCCTGGCCGGAGGGGTCGATGCGGTAGATGGCCGGGAAATAGCTGTCTGTGACATAGGCATTGCCGTCTGCATCCAGGGTCAGGTCATTGCCGAAATGGGCACCTTCCGAGATCGAACCCAGATCGACATATGCCTTCGGCTCGCCAGTGGTGGCGTTGTAGGTCGCCACTGCAGCCAACCTGCCTTGCGTAGCCGCAGCGGTGCGATCTCCCACCCCGGCGTCGGCATTGACGACCCACAAGGTGTTGCGCGCGTCGTCAACCCGTACGCCCAAGCTGGAAACGATCCGCGCATCGGAGATGAAAGGGGTGTATCTGCCTTCCGGCGTGACTTTGCCGATGACCCCATGACGCATCGAACTGACGATGAACACCTGCTGCTTTTCTGACCAACTCGCACATTCGGGGTAAGCCTGATCGGCGGTGAAGGCAATGGCGTCGACGGGAGCAGCCACCGGGGCGCCGGTAGCGTCGTCGCCACCTCCGCAGGCCACCAGACCGGTCAGGCTGAAGAGCAACAAGATGAATAGACATGGGCTGACGGCAGTCACCCCCCGGACCGGCGCAGCCGGCATAACGCGATGAACGAACGAAATCGGCAAGGTCATTTCAAGTGCTTTTTAATGAGGGAAGC